>NZ_JBMVJC010000007.1:0-85366 GCF_049893385.1 Streptococcus sp. VTCC 12905
ACATAGTAAAACTCCCCTTATAGTTTCTAGTGAAAATTTTTATTTTTTCACTGTCCACTATAAGGGGAGTATATCAGATTAGGCGGTTGTTTGTGTTTGAAATTGAAGCCATTGTCTTTTGGATGTTTCTTGAGACATCAGTTGGCTTTACAAGATAATAATCTTGAGCCAGTTGGTCGGCAATATAGGAGTGGAGGTAGGTTGCTACAAGGATTCTCTCATATAGTTGAACATGGGGAAATTGTACAGCAAATCCTGCAATCATACCTGCAAGAGTATCTCCCATACCTCCTGTTGCTTGGTAGGGACCACCAGCTCCTATTGGAGTGACTTGGTTTGGCTGGGCTTTTAGGATTTGTGTAGCAGAACTTTTAGCTACAAGGATTGTATTTTCTTGAAAAGATTGCAAGGCTTCAAGATTTTTTTGGCTTGTTTGGTCAGCAACCGGAATGGCTGATAACCGTTCCCATTCTTTCTGGTGGGGTGTCAGGATGACTTGTTTACACGGGAAGTTCTTTCTGTTTTGCTTTGCGACTAAGGTAAGGGCTGAGCCGTCAAGAACTAAAATCTGCTGGTCAGATAAATGTTCAAGAACAAAGTCTAATAACTGTTCAGCTCTGCTATTTTCCCCCAAACCTGGACCAATCAATACCAAGTCAGCATTTTCTAAGCTACTTATCAGCAAGGCTTGATCGTCAAATGAAAATGCCATGGCTTCAGGCAGATGACTATATAAGGCTGGTATATTGTCTTTTTCAGTGGCAACAGTTACCAAGCCTGCTCCACTGTTGACGGTTGCTAGTGCGGCCATGATAATCGCTCCACCATAAGGATACAGTCCACCAATCAGCAAGACTCGACCATAGCTTCTCTTATGGCTATTGCGTGGTCTTGCTTGAATAACCTTTCTACAGAGTTCTTGTAAGTCCATACTTATTCCCCCTTTTCTTCTTATTATATCACGAGGAATGAGGTTTATGACAATCCAGATTTTAGATAAATCCAAGTTTTCATGCTATAATGAATTCATGGTATTATCAAAAAAACGTGCTAGAAAAGTTATTGAAGAAATTATTGCACTCTATCCTGATGCCAAACCTAGTTTGGATTTTCATAATCATTTCGAGCTGTTGTGCGCTGTGCTACTTTCTGCTCAAACGACTGATGCTGCAGTAAATAAAGCTACTCCAGGTTTGTTTGCTGCTTTTCCAACCCCTCAAGCAATGGCAGCTGCGAATGTGGAGGATATTGAACCCTTTATTTCCCGCTTGGGTTTGTATCGAAATAAGGCTAAGTTCTTAAAAGAATGTGCCCAGCAGTTGATGGATTGTCATGATGGGATAGTCCCTCAAACACGTGAGGAATTGGAGGCGCTGACAGGTGTGGGCCGAAAAACTGCTAACGTAGTATTGAGTGTCGGATTTGGGATTCCAGCGTTTGCTGTCGATACCCATGTAGGACGTATCTGCAAACATCATGATATTGTGAAAAAATCTGCAACACCTTTGGAAACAGAAAACCGGGTTATGGAGGTTTTGCCACCTGAACGATGGCTTCCAGCTCATCAGGCGATGATTTATTTTGGAAGAGAAGTATGCCATCCAAAGAATCCTGAGTGTCACAAGTATCCGCAATTATATAAATTTGATTAAAAATCTTCAGTTTTTGGAGATTTTTTTGTTTTTGAGACAGAAATATATGGTAAATTCAGAATATTTATTTGAAAATACTAGAAATCTTTCTTAAATTCTGAACAATCACAATATTTGTTTATCAGAAAAATAAAAAACAATCCAATATACGAATGATTTTATAATATTCTTAATCTTCATTGACAAAAACCTAACAATAAACTATAATAATACATATGAATTCGTTTAATTACGAAAATTTATTGTTTTTTCTGAAAATTATATGAAAATAGAGGTGCGATTATGATTAACGAGACTCCAATTTTTGACTACGAAGATATTCAGCTTATCCCAAATAAATGTATTATCAATAGTCGTTCAGAGGCAGATACAAGTGTAATTCTGGGAAAGTACAGCTTTAAGTTACCTGTAGTTCCGGCCAATATGCAGACGATAATAGATGAAGATGTTGCAGAGATGTTAGCAAAGGATGGTTATTTCTATATTATGCACCGTTTCGATGAAGCCGGCCGTCTTCCATTTATCAAACGCATGCATGAACAAGGTTTGATAGCTTCTATCTCCGTTGGTGTAAAAGAATATGAATATGACTTTGTATCAAGTTTGAAAGCAGATGCTCCTGAGTTTATTACCATTGATATTGCTCATGGTCATGCTGATAGTGTGATAAATATGATTCAGCATATTAAAAAAGAATTGCCAGAAACATTTGTGATTGCTGGAAATGTTGGCACACCAGAAGCGGTCCGTGAATTGGAGAATGCTGGTGCAGATGCCACGAAAGTTGGTATCGGACCAGGGAAAGTATGTATAACTAAAGTAAAAACAGGTTTTGGTACAGGTGGTTGGCAATTGGCTGCGCTACGTTGGTGTGCAAAAGCAGCTCGTAAACCAATCATTGCGGACGGTGGTATCCGTACCCACGGAGATATTGCTAAATCCATTCGTTTCGGGGCAAGCATGGTTATGATTGGTTCGCTTTTTGCAGGACATATTGAAAGCCCAGGAAAAACAGTAGAAGTAGATGGTGAGAAGTTTAAAGAGTACTATGGTTCTGCATCTGAATACCAAAAAGGTGATTATAAAAACGTTGAGGGTAAGAAAATTTTATTGCCTACTAAAGGTCACTTGAAAGATACTCTGATTGAAATGGAGCAAGATTTGCAATCTTCTATTTCTTATGCTGGTGGGCGTGATCTCACAAGCTTAAAACATGTGGATTATGCTGTAGTAAAAAATTCAATTTGGAACGGTGATTCCTTATAATTCCATTGGACTTGCATTGCAGGTCCTTTCTTTGTTTGCAGAATGCTTTCAGTCCTGATACAATAATAGAGGTATCCTTTGACAGTTAGAAAATAATAGTCAATGAGAATCAAAAGTAGCCTAGCTTCACCTATCTGGGAGATAGTTGAAGGCTGGAAAATATAGAGAATTGTGTCCCCGTCATTGAGCAGAAGACATAACTCTGTTACTTTCTTGTTTCAAGGTAACAGGTTTAAAAGCTTCTGCTGGAGCTTTTCACTCATCAAGGCTCTAGACAACAGATAATTTTGATTTTCCGAGAGTTTAATTCGATTGTTTTCGATAAAAAGGTACCTTAGAATAAAAAGGAATGATTATGTATCCAACTCACACTCGAAAAGAAAAGTTTCTGCTTTTTTTAAAGATTTTTCTCCCCATTCTCATTTATCAATTTGCAAATTTTTCTGCATCTTTTATTGATACAATGATGACTGGTCAATATCGGACCCTTGATTTAGCAGGAGTTTCTATGGCAACAAGTCTTTGGAATCCGTTTTTCTCTTTTCTAACAGGAATTATTTCCGCTATGGTTCCTATTATTGGTCATCACTTAGGGCGGGGAAACCGTGATAAAATCAGAGAGGAATTCCACCAATTTGTTTATCTAGCTCTTGGTTTGGCAGTCATCTTGTTTGTATTGGTAAAGGTTGTTGCGGGCCCGGTCCTTGGTCTGTTGCACTTGGACGCTGAGGTAGAGTCTATAGCAAAATCGTATCTTAACTACATTTCTATTGGAATTTTGCCTCTTTTACTCTTTAGTGTCTGCCGTTCATTTTTCGATGCTTTAGGGATGACACGCTTGTCCATGAATTTAATGTTATTGCTAGTTCCCTTTAATAGCTTATTCAATTATCTATTTATTTATGGTAAGCTGGGATTCCCGACTTTGGGTGGGGCAGGAGCTGGGTTGGGAACTGCTTTAGCCTATTGGGCTGTCCTAGTGGTCATTATCTTAGTCATGCTTAAAAATAAGCGTATCGCCTCGTATCAACTATGGCAATGGAGCCCTGTTCAATTCTCCCTCTTAAAAGCTGGGTTAAAATTGGGCCTTCCAATTGGTTTGCAAGTCTTTGCTGAAGTTGCTATTTTTGCAGTTGTCAGTTTACAAATGGCAAAATTTTCTTCTCAGGTCATTGCTGCTCACCAGTCTGCAATGAATTTTGCTACCTTGTTATATGCTTTCCCAGTTAGCGTTTCTATGGCCTTACCGATTGTGATTTCATATGAAATCGGTGCAAACCGACCTCAAGCGGCGCGTCAGTATGCAATTATCGGCCGTTTGACCGCCATTCTATTTGCTGGTTTAACCCTAACATTTCTCTATTTTAATCGGCAAATGGTGGCGGGTTGGTATGGTCAAAATCCGGTGTTTATCCGTTTGACGGCAGATTTTTTAGTTTTTGCTTTATTCTTCCAGTTAGCAGATGCGTTTACAGCTCCGATACAGGGAATCCTACGCGGGTACAAAGACACAACTGTCCCATTTTTACTAGGCCTCATTTCTTTTTGGTCATTGACGTTTCCAATTGCATTTTTATTAGAAGGAACGACAGATTTAGGTCCTAAGGCTTACTGGGTTGGTTTGATTGTTGGTATTTTTGCCTGTGGTATTACCTTAAACATTCGTATGCATATTGTAGAAAAACGAACGGTTCAGTAGGGAAATTTTATCAGTTATTTGTTTGTATCTATCATTGGCACTATTCGAAGAGTATCATAGTAACTGTCGAGAATTTTCTTTCAGGGCCTGAGGCTTTATAACGAACCAAAGTATGTGATAGGTTCAAAACAATAGAAAGTAGGAGAAAATGAGCTTATTTAGAACAGATATAGAAAATCTAGAACCCTATAAATTGCCAGGTCAGGCAAAGTACAATTTAGGTGATAATGAGAATCGACTGATTGATTGGTCTTTTCTCTTACAGGAGGCCTTAGAGGCTGTTACAGCTGGCGAGTTATCTTTCTACGGAGATAATCGGTATGCTGAATTGATTGAGACTTATGCGGCCTATCTTGGGGTGCAGCCTCAGCAATTGACGGTTGGGGTTGGATCAGATTTCATCATCCATATGCTAATTACAGGGGTTCTGAAAGTGGATGAAGTCTTTTTAACCATCGATCCTGATTTCTTTATGTACGAAGTTTATAATCAGTTACATGGTAGCCGATTCAAACAATATGAATTGCCTAGTGATGGAGAAACACTTCGCCTGAAAGCTGATGATATACTAGCTTATGCGAATCTTGTGGGAGCGAAAATGATTATGTTTTCTAATCCGAATAATCCTTCTTCAGTGGCATTTGATGAAAAAGAGGTCGAAGAACTCATACGCAATTTTGATGGCTTAGTCGTGATCGATGAAGCCTACATAGAATTTTCTGACACAACTAGTTTTGTTAATCAAATCAATCAATATAAGAATCTGATAGTACTGCGAACCTTATCAAAAGCATTTGGTTTAGCTGGTATCCGTCTGGGATTTGCAGTTGCAGACGAGCAACTTATTTTTGAATTAGATCGGGTTATTCCTCCTTACAGTTTGCCAAACCTAACAGCTAAAATAGGGACAATGGCCCTTGGATATACTGACTTGGTTCAAGAAAAAATCCTGGAAATAAAAAGTAGTCGTGCAACATTTGTTGAATTTTTGGAAACAATGCCAAACTGTCGTGTTCTGCCAAGTCAGACTAACTTTGTAACTTTTTCTGCACCATGGGCTCAAGAATTGCATTATTATGCCTTGGAAAAAGAGTGGAATTTTAAGTATTATCCAAGTGGAAAATTGTCCAACCATATTCGAATGGCTATTGGTAGAAAAGAAGAGATGGAAATGATGAAAGAAATGATACGTAACATTGCCACTGCAGAATAGTAGATCTTCTGTTTAATATTTAATGGTACAGAGAAAAAGTATAAGACTGATTCATCGTTTGATGGATCGGTTTTTTCGTCATTATAAAATAATAGGAACCATTTATACTCTTCGAAAATGAAAAAATATCCGTTGTCAAGAGCCTTGATGAGTGAAATCTTAAGTGGATCTTTTCATCCTGCCACCTTAAAATGGGAAAGTAAAAAATTTAAAATTGAAGTTTTTCGACGGTATTTGAAAGAAAATGATTGACATGATAAATTATTCGTGTATAATAGATTTTGTAAACGATTGCAGGAGGTGTTGAACATACTCAAATCAGAGCGAAAACAACTCATTTTAGAGCGAATACAGGCACAACAGTATGTTCGTTTAGAAGAGTTAGTTGAGATTCTTGAAACGTCTGAGTCCACTGTTCGTAGGGATTTAGATGAATTAGAAAATGAGGGAAAACTGAGACGTGTGCATGGAGGCGCTCAATCAACAGGCAATTTACAGTTAGAAGAATCGATACTGGAAAAATCTGTCAAAAACGTTCAAGGAAAACGAGAGATTGCTGAACGAGCGGTTCAGCTAATTAAAGATGGCGATGTAATCTTTTTAGACGCCGGAACCACTACAGGACTGCTGATTGACTATCTTCATCAAGAGAATCTTACAGTTGTGACAAATTCGGTTCATCACGCGGTTAAGTTGGTTGAACGCAAGATAAAAACCATTATTATTGGTGGGTTTGTCAAGCAATCAACAGATGCTTCCGTTGGTGCGGTAGCAATAGATCAAATACGGCAACTCAATTTTGACAAGGCATTTCTTGGTATGAATGGTATTGACAAACACTACTTGACAACACCAGATGTTGAGGAGGCAACTATAAAAAGGACTGTTATTGATAACGCAAAAGAAAGTTATGTACTTGTGGATGCATCTAAAATTGGACAATTTTCCTTTGTGAAGGTTGCTGCAACCGAAAAAGCCAACATTATCTGCCAAACATCAGAAAGCAGTTTATTGGATATAATAAAAGAGAAAACGAGGGTTATTGAGGTATGATTTATACAGTTACGCTCAATCCAGCTATTGACTATATTGTTCGTTTAGAGCATGTCGAAATAGGCAGTGTCAATCGTATGGAGAGCGATGATAAGTATGCTGGTGGTAAAGGAATTAATGTTAGCCGTGTCTTAAAGCGTTTGGGGTATTCCAATACAGCAACTGGCTTTCTTGGAGGCTTTACGGGTCAATTTATTAAGGATGGATTGGTAGCCGAAGGGATTGAAACTGATTTTGTTCAAGTAGATCAAGATACAAGGATAAACGTGAAAATCAAGGCTGATCAAGAAACTGAAATCAATGGATTGGGACCAGTCGTGACGGATTTACAGTTGGCAGAATTAGAGATGATTCTTGCAGGTCTTACCAAAGACAACATTGTTGTATTTGCAGGTTCTGCACCGGCAAGCCTTGGTAACGAAGTTTATAACCGATTAATTCCAGTGGTGAGAGAAACAGGGGCACAGGTTGTCTGTGACTTTGAAGGTAAAACACTTCTTGACTCACTAGCACACCAACCATTATTGGTCAAGCCAAACAACCATGAACTTGAAGCAATCTTCAATGTCGAATTGAATGGCATTGCAGACATCGAGACCTATGCTAAGAAAATCTTAGAAATGGGTGCTCAGAATGTAATCATTTCTATGGCTGGTGATGGTGCTTTGATGGTCACTCCAGCAGCTACTTACTTTGCTAAACCAATCAAGGGTACAGTGAAAAACTCTGTCGGAGCTGGAGATTCCATGGTGGCAGGTTTTACAGGTGAATACGTTCGCTCACAAGACCCAATCGAAGCCCTCAAATGGGGAGTTGCTTGCGGTACGGCAACAGCCTTTTCAGATGATCTGGCAAGTATCGAATTTATTAAGGAAATTTATGAAAAAGTTGAGGTAGAAACACTATGAAAATTCAAGACGTTTTGAAAAAAGATGTCATGTTGCTTGATTTGCAAGCGACAAGCAAGGAAGCAGTCATTGATGAAATGATTACCAGCTTGGTAGATAAGGGATACGTTACTGATTTTGAAGTTTTTAAAACAGGAATCCTCAATCGTGAAGCACAGACTACAACAGGCCTTGGTGACGGGATTGCAATGCCACACGCTAAGAATGCTGCTGTGAAAGAAGCAACTGTTCTCTTTGCAAAATCAAATAAAGGCGTTGACTATGCAAGTCTTGATGGTCAACCTACTGACTTGTTCTTTATGATTGCAGCGCCAGAAGGTGCTAATGATACTCACTTGGCTGCTCTTGCTGAATTGTCAAAATACTTGATGAAACCAGGTTTTGCTGACAAACTTCGTAGTGTATCTAGTCCAGAAGAAGTCATTGCAGTCTTTGACGAAGCCGAAGCAGCAGATAAGGTTGCAGAAGAAGTGGTTGTAGCTCCAAGTGGTGACCGTCCATTTATTGTTGCTGTTACTGCATGTACAACAGGGATTGCACACACATATATGGCGGAAGAAGCCCTGAAGAAGCAAGCAGCAGAAATGGGAGTTGACATCAAAGTTGAAACAAATGGTGCCTCAGGTGTGGGTAATAAATTGACTGCTGAAGATATTAAGAATGCTGCAGGTGTCATCATCGCAGCAGATAAGGCTGTCGATATGTCACGTTTCAATGGTAAGCCATTGGTATCTCGTCCAGTTGCAGCTGGTATCAAACAGCCAGAAGAATTGATTAAACTTATCTTGGAAGGTAAAGCATCAACTTATACAGCGTCAGAAGGAGCAGCTACTGTGGAATCTTCTGAAAAACTTAGTCTTGGTAAAGCTTTCTATAAGCACTTGATGAGCGGTGTATCTCAAATGTTGCCATTCGTTATCGGTGGTGGTATCCTGATTGCTTTAGCCTTTTTAGTCGATAACTTACTTGGTGTTCCTAATGATAGCTTAAGTAGTCTTGGTTCTTACAATGAATTAGCTTCCATGTTTATGAAGATTGGTGGAGCAGCCTTCGGCTTCATGTTGCCACTTCTTGCAGGTTATATTGCTTACTCAATCGCTGAAAAACCAGGTTTGGTTGCGGGTTTCGTAGCTGGTGCTATTGCCAATAGTGGCCTTGCTTTCGGTAAAATTCCTTATGCAGCTGGTGGTGAAGAAACCCTTGCTCTTGCTGGTGTATCATCCGGTTTCTTGGGTGCCCTTGTCGGTGGTTTCCTTGCTGGTGGTGTAGTGCTCGTTCTTCGCAACGCTTTGCGCAACCTTCCAAAATCCCTTCAAGGTTTGAATGCTATCTTGCTCTTGCCACTTTTAGGTACAGCACTCACAGGTTTCTTGATGTTCTTCGTCAATATTCCGATGGCAGCTATCAACACAGGTATGAACAATTTCTTATCTGGTCTTGAAGGTAGTTCAGCTGTTTTACTTGGACTTGTCCTTGGTGGAATGATGGCAGTTGACATGGGTGGACCTGTCAATAAAGCAGCTTATGTTTTCGGTACTGGTACACTTGCAGCAACTGTCGCAAATGGTGGTTCAGTTGCAATGGCTGCCGTTATGGCTGGTGGTATGGTTCCACCATTGGCAGTATTCGTTGCTACCTTGCTTTACAAAAATAAATTTACTCAAGAAGAGCGCAATTCAGGTTTGACTAACATCGTTATGGGGCTTTCATTCATCACTGAAGGTGCAATTCCGTTTGGTGCTGCTGACCCAGCTCGTGCAATTCCAAGCTTTATCGCAGGTTCTGCCCTTGCAGGTGCCTTGGTTGGTTTGTCAGGCATCCAATTGATTGCTCCACACGGTGGTATCTTCGTAATTGCTCTTACATCTAATCCACTTCTCTACCTTGCTTATGTTGCAATCGGTGCAGTAGTTTCAGGTGTCCTTTACGGAGCACTACGTCAACCTAAATAAGAATATAAAAACCTTGTCTGTTGGCAAGGTTTTTTTCATTTTCACCACAAACTATGGTATAATAATTCTATAACTGTGTATTGGAGAAAAAAGATGGAAATTATTCGCGAAAAAGAATTTGTTAATCAATATCATTTTGATGCTCGTAATCACGAATGGGAAAAAGAAAATGGAGTCCCAGTGACAAAATTGAACGTTGATTTTCAATTGCTCAAGCATAGTCGTGAGGAAAATAAAACATCTATGATTACAATTCTCCGATTTATGATTGTATTGAATCAACATGTTATTTCTGGAGCGATGAGCCAGGCTGTTCACTTGCAAAACCGTTTTGTTGAAGAACCAACTGAATTTACAAACGAAGATAAGCGTGTCTTGGCTGAACCACTTCTGGATATCTTAAAGAGAATGACATATGACGTAACCGAGATTGCATTTGATGCACCTGGTGTAAATTTGGAGATTTAAATGAAAATAGCAGTTATTACGGACAGCTCGGCTGTTTTAAGCGAAACGATTATTTCTGATGAGCGTGTCTTTGTTCTACCCATTCCTGTTACGATTGATGGGGAGTCTTATATAGAAGGACAGAATTTAACAGTATCAGAATTCTATCAAAAAATGGCTGCTTCAGCAGAATTACCAAAAACGAGTCAGCCAAGTTTGATGAAATTGGAAGAAATCCTGTCTCAAGTATCGAAACAAGGATTTACTCATGCAATTGGTCTGTTTTTATCGTCAGGAATTTCAGGTTTTTATCAAAATATTCAGTATTTAGTTGATGAATTTGAAAATCTAACCATTGCAATCCCAGATTCAAAAATTACTTCTGCACCGCTTGGTATGATGGTAGAGAATGTTCTTAGATGGGCTGATGCAGGTCAGGATTTTGAAACGATTTGTGATAAACTTAACTGTCAAATTGAACAAACCTCTGCTTTTATTATGGTAGATGATTTAGATCATTTGGTAAAAGGGGGACGCTTGTCGAATGCTGCTGCGATTCTGGGAAACCTTTTGAGTATCAAACCAATTCTTTATTTTACTTCCGAAGGGAAGATTGAAGTATACGAAAAAGTTCGTACAGAGAAAAAAGCTGTGAAACGACTTCTTGAAATTTTACAGGAAAAAACTGCGGATGGACACTATCAATTAGCTATTATTCATGCGAATGCACCTAAAAAAGCAGATAATTTCAAGGATTTGTTGGAAGAAGCTGGGCTTACTAGCGAGTTACCAATCGTCACATTTGGATCTGTAATTGGTACTCATTTAGGCGAAGGTGCCATAGCCTTTGGTATTTCACCCATTATTGAATAGGAGTTCTTATGACAATTAATGTGATTATTGCTGGTTTTAAAGGGAAAATGGGATCAACAGCCGTAGAAATGGTCAATGGTGATACAGACCTCTCGTTGGCTGCCTTAGTGGATCCATTTGCAACCGAGACCGAAGTTGGTGGTGTTCCTGTTTTCAAAAACAAGGAAGAAGTTGCGGGCGTGGAAGCGGATGTTTGGGTTGACTTTACAACACCAAAATTTGCTTACGAAAATACTCGTTTTGCTTTAGAAAATGGGTTCGCACCTGTCGTTGGGACGACTGGATTTACTTCGGAAGAAATTGAAGAATTGACAGCTTTGTCTGCCGAAAAAGGTTTAGGTGGATTGATTGCACCAAACTTTGCGATCGGAGCGATCTTGTTAATGCAATTTGCCGCACAAGCAGCTAAGTATTTCCCTAATCTTGAAATTATTGAACTTCACCATGATAAGAAGAAAGATGCGCCAAGTGGTACAGCTGTAAAAACAGCCGAGCTGATTTCTCAAGTACGGCCAACCCTGCTTCAAGGTGTTGCAGATGAAGAAGAATTAATTGCTGGAGCTCGTGGCGCAGCATTCGATGGGTTCCGCATTCATTCCGTTCGCTTGCCAGGCTTGGTCGCTCACCAAGAGGTCATCTTTGGTGCACAAGGTGAGGGTCTGACAATTCGACATGATTCATATGATCGTATTTCTTTTATGAGTGGTGTTAACCTTGGCATTAAAGAGGTTGTTCATCGCTCACAACTCGTTTATGGTTTGGAACACTTATTATGAAATTAACCAATCTGCCTTCTGAATTTCAGGAGGCTTTGCCGATTTTAGAGAAAATTAAATCAGCTGGATATGAGGCCTATTTTGTAGGAGGGTCTGTTCGTGACGCAATTCTTGGAAGGCAAATTCATGATGTAGATATTGCCACATCCAGTTATCCACAAGAAACCAAGCAAATTTTTCCACGCACATTTGACGTTGGCATTGAACATGGAACAGTCTTGGTTTTGGAAGGACAAAAAGAGTATGAAATTACCACCTTTCGGACGGAAGAGGACTATGTTGACTTCCGACGACCGAGTCAGGTTTCTTTTGTGCGCTCCCTGGAAGAAGATTTGAAACGACGTGATTTCACAGTGAATGCGTTTGCACTTGATGAGGAGTCAACAATCATTGACCTATTTCAAGGGCTTTCTGACCTAGAAAATCATACACTTCGGGCTGTTGGTATTCCGTCCGAACGTTTTAATGAGGATGCCTTACGAATCATGCGGGGCTTTCGTTTTGCAGCAACATTGAACTTTAAAATCGAGGAAGTGACTTTTAAAGCAATGGCAGATACTGCACCGCTCTTGGAAAAAATATCTGTAGAACGGAGTTTTATAGAATTTGATAAGCTCCTGGTCGCTGAATATTGGCAAAATGGCTTGCGTGCGATGATAGATTCTAAGGCTTATCAGTTCTTGCCTGATTTGGCAGGAAAAGGTGAACAGTTAGAGACCATGTTGACTCGTTTAGATGAGGCTTTCCGATTTTCAACTTCTGAACAAGCTTGGGCCATGCTTGTTGTTTGCCTGGAAATTGAAAATATCAAATCTTTCCTGAAAAAATGGAAGACCAGTAATGATTTTCAACGGACGGTTATTCAATTAGTAGAAATATACCATATGCGGCATGCAGGAACTGTCACAAAACAAATTTGTTTCAAGTATGGCAAAGAATTGCTCTATTTGGTTGAGGAATTGCGTCAAGCTCAAGGTTTCTCTACAGATTTCAAAGCAATAGAAAGAGTTGATCAATCTTTAACAATACATGATAGACACGAAATTGTTGCTAATGGTGGTCATCTCATGCAAGCCTTTGGTCTTAAACCAGGGCCAGTTCTAGGTGAATTATTAAAAGAAATTGAATTCCAGATTGTTGAGGGGACCTTGGCTAATTCATCTGTAGAAATTATGAAATTTGTGAAAGGAATCTTAGATAATGAGTGATTTTATCGTTGAGCATCTTACCAAGTCAGTAGGAGATAAGACGGTCTTTTCTGACCTTTCTTTCATTATTCACCAAGGAGATCGCATTGGGATAATCGGTGTCAATGGAACGGGAAAAACAACTCTCTTGGATGTTTTATCAGGTCGAATTGGATTTGATGGGGATGTATCTCCATTTCGTACAAAAAATACATATAAAATTTCATATTTGACTCAGGAGCCTGTTTTTGATGAGAGTAAAACAGTTTTAGATACGGTTTTATCTTCGGATTTACGCGAAATGCAGTTGATTCGTGAGTACGAGTTGCTCATGTCGAATTATGATGAAGCAAGTCAATCAAAGTTAGAAACTATAATGACTGAAATGGATGCATTAAATGCTTGGGAAATCGAAAGTCAGGTCAAAACGGTTCTTTCAAAGCTAGGCCTTACTGAGTTAAATATGACTGTTTCTGAACTCTCAGGTGGTTTGCGTAGACGTGTTCAATTGGCCCAGGTCCTTCTTGGTCATGCAGACCTTTTATTACTCGATGAACCTACCAACCACTTAGATATTGATACGATTGAATGGTTGACAACGTTTTTAAAAAATACTAAAAAGTCTGTCCTCTTTATTACCCATGATCGCTATTTCTTGGACAATGTTGCAACACGGATTTTTGAGCTAGACCGTGCAAATTTAACTGAATATCAGGGAAATTACCAAGATTATGTGCGCTTAAAAGCTGATCAGGATGAGCGCGATGCAGCTCTTCGTCATAAGAAAGAGCAATTGTACAAGCAGGAACTTGCATGGATGCGAAGACAGCCACAAGCGCGTGCAACAAAGCAACAAGCTCGTATCAATCGTTTTCATGACCTAAAGGGTGACTTAGCTCAGTCAATAGATGACAGTGAGCTGGAAATAAATTTTGAAACCTCACGTATTGGTAAAAAAGTCATCAAGTTTGATCACGTCAGCTTTTCGTATCCAGATAAGCCCATTTTATCAGATTTTAATTTACTCATTCAAAATAAGGATCGCATTGGGATTGTCGGAGAAAATGGTAAAGGAAAATCCACCCTTTTGAATCTGATTGCTGGTGAGTTACAAGCAGATAGCGGAAAAGTGGACATTGGGGAAACTATCCGAATCGGCTATTTCTCGCAAACTATCAAAGGATTAGATGAAAGCAAGCGTGTTATCAATTTCTTACAAGAAGTGGCTGATGAAGTTAAGACAAGTTCTGGCATGGTCTCAATTGCGGAGTTATTAGAACAATTTCTCTTTCCGCGGAATATGCATGGCACGCTGATCGAAAAGTTGTCAGGCGGGGAGAAGAAGCGGCTTTATTTACTCAAAATTCTTTTGCAACGACCAAATGTACTTCTCTTAGATGAGCCAACAAATGATTTGGATATTGCAACCTTGACAGTACTCGAACATTTCTTACAAGGTTTTTCTGGTCCAGTGATTATCGTTAGCCATGATCGGTATTTCCTAGATAAGGTAGCAAATAAAATTTTGGCATTCGAAGATAGCGGTATCGAGACCTTCTTTGGCAACTACACAGACTATTTGGATGAGAAGGCCTTTCTAGCTTCCAGATCTGCTATTTCGCTAGAAATGCCAAAGGAAAAAACAGAAAAGATCAAGGCAAGCAAGAAGCGGATGTCCTATTTTGAGAAGCAGGAATGGGCAAGTATTGAAGATGAAATCACTAGTTTAGAAGATCGAATTCAGGTGATTGAATCGGAAATGCTCACTTGCGGAAGTGATTTTACAAAGTTGTCCGACTTGCAAAAGGAGTTGGAAGAGAAAAATAAATCTCTATTGGAAAAATATGAGCGTTATGAATACTTAAGCGAATTGGAGGGCTAGATGAAAATTCTTGTCATTTCCTATATGGTCATTTATCTGCTAGTTACGTTGGTTTCAGCCTTATTTAGTTATTTTAAAACAAGAAGGATGAATGGACTCAGACTTGTTTTGACAGTCTTGTCTATGATATTACTAGCCATAACCCTTTATTTTTATGCTCAATCCTATCATGATTTGCAAATGCTCGGGTTTGCATTAGGATTTACCTTTATCTCGACCTTATTTTTATATAATGGTACCAAAGAAGGCAGTCAATTTGCGACTGTGATGCTATTTTCCGTGGGTCGATTTATTTTGCATATTCAATTTATTATCTTGCTCTATCTTTTTCGATAGGGCTCCTTATTTTTAGAATATTTTAAATACGGTTCTTTGGAATAAAAGCTATTGTAAAAAATGATAATCTTGAACAAAGGATTATTTTATCTATGAAAAGGCTTTACGCAAATGTTTGCATTGTGGTATAATTGTAAAAAAAGATTTTAGGAGTATCTTATGTCTAAAAAAATCATCGGAATTGACCTTGGGGGAACTTCTGTTAAATTAGCGATTTTGACTACCGAAGGTGAAATTCAAGAAAAGTGGTCTATCAAAACAAATATTTTAGATGAGGGAAGCCATATTGTTCCTGATATCATTGACAGCATCAAACATCGTTTTGAAACATATGGTTTAACGAAAGAAGATTTTCTTGGTATTGGCATGGGGTCTCCAGGTGTCGTTGATAGCGAAGCTGGTACTGTTATCGGTGCCTATAACCTCAATTGGAAAACCTTACAATTGGTTAAAGATCAGTTTGAATCTGCCCTCGGCTTACCTTTTTTCATTGACAATGATGCCAACGTAGCGGCTCTTGGTGAACAATGGGTTGGTGCAGGTAATAACAATCCGAATGTTGTCTTCATGACTCTTGGTACAGGTGTCGGTGGCGGTGTCATTGCTGCAGGAAACTTGATTCGTGGAGTCAAAGGTGCTGGTGGTGAATTGGGCCATATCACAGTTGACTTTGATGCACCATTTGCATGTACTTGTGGTAAAAAAGGTTGTTTGGAAACTGTTGCTTCAGCAACAGGTATTGTGAATTTGACACGTCGTTATGCTGAAGAATACGCAGGTGATGCCAAACTGAAACAACTGATTGACGATGGAGAAGAGCTTACTGCAAAAGATGTGTTCGACTTAGCTAAAGAAGGTGACGATTTGGCACTAATTGTTTACCGTCATTTTTCAAATTACCTTGGTATTGCTTGTGCAAATATTGCAGCAGTTTTAAATCCAGCCTACATTGTTCTTGGTGGTGGTGTTTCAGCTGCAGGTGAATTCCTATTAGATGGTGTTCGTAATGTATTTGCCGACAATAGCTTCCCACAAATTAAGGAAAGTACACAAATCGTCTTGGCAACACGTGGCAATGATGCAGGTGTATTAGGCGCAGCATCACTTGTATTAAAATAATTGTTAGAAGCAGGGGAAACTCTGCTTTTTTTAATCTGCTGTGACAATTTCCTTATATACATATATTATATACATATATTGAAAAACGTAGTATTTAAGCGTACAATGAAAGTTTAAAGAGAAAGGAGTGTCACCTTATGAAACAGGTAAATATGTCTAAAATAATCAACTATCTGACTATTCTTGGTTTATTTATTTTGTTATCTGCCTTTTTCCTTGATAACTGGATTCGAGACTGGTTATTCCTGTCTAGCTGAGGAAACGTAGCAACCATGTTGATTCTCCCTCTGCTGGGTACTCTAATTCTTATACTATCTATCTACTATAAAATTTACACTAAAAATATTCGCAAGATATTATTGAGTACCGTCTTGGTTGTTTTGTATTTTATATTGTTCAGTCTAGTAACTGCCCTTTCTGGTCTATTTCAGCTCAATCTCTACCCCTTGCTGTATAAATGAGGACTCCTGTTCAAAACTGGAGTTTTTTGTTAAGATTTGCTATACTAAAACTATGACAAAAGCAGATAGTATTTTTAAAGAAAACATTCGTAAGATTATGGAAGAGGGCGTTTTTTCAGAAAATGCTCGCCCCCGTTACAAGGATGGAAATGTAGCCAATTCCAAATACATTACTGGTTGCTTTGCAGAGTATGACTTGGCCAAGGGCGAGTTCCCTATTACTACATTAAGACCTATCCCAATCAAGTCATCCATTAAAGAAATTCTCTGGATTTACCAAGACCAGACCAATGACTTGTCTGTTTTACAAGAAAAGTACGGTGTCCAGTATTGGAATGACTGGGAAGTCGAAGGAACCGGCACGATTGGCGAACGCTATGGTGCTATTGTTAAGAAGCATGACATCATTTCCAAGATTCTCAAACAATTGGAAGAAAATCCTTGGAATCGCCGCAATGTCATTTCTTTATGGGACTATGAGGCTTTTGACCAATCAGCAGGTTTGTTGCCATGTGCCTTTCAGACCATGTTTGACGTTCGACGAGTGAATGGGGACATTTATCTGGACGCAACCCTTACTCAACGCTCAAATGATATGTTGGTTGCCCATCATATCAATGCGATGCAGTATGTAGCCCTTCAGATGATGATTGCTAAACATTTCGGCTGGAAGGTTGGGAAGTTTTTCTATTTCATCAACAATCTTCATATCTATGACAACCAGTTTGAACAAGCTGAAGAATTGCTACGTCGGACTCCTTCAGAAGTTGAGCCTCGTTTAGTACTCAACGTCCCAGACGGAACAAATTTTTTCGATATTAAAGCAGAAGATTTTGAGTTGGTGGACTACAATCCAGTTAAACCGCAGTTAAAATTCGATTTAGCAATTTAACGGGATTAGCAGTGAAGACTTCGATCTTTACCTCGCTTCTTTATTTTTAAACTCGGGCTGAAACAGTCTATACTCAGACTGTTTCACTCTCCAAGTATTCTTTGAGTACTGCTACATTTTTAGAGCTATAAAAATTTGCACTAGACTTACTTGGAAAGTGCATTTTTTGTGAATTTTTGATAGAATGATAGGACGGAAAGTGAGAGAAAATGACAAAAAAGATTGTTGCTATTTGGGCTCAAGATGAAAATGGATTGATTGGAAAAGGCGATAAACTACCTTGGTCCTTGCCCGCTGACTTAGCTCATTTTAAAGAAACGACAACTGGTCACACGATGGCGATGGGACGTATAACTTATGATGGTATGGGCAAGCGTGCACTTCCTAATCGTCACACTATCGTTTTGACAAAGGATCAATCATATGTAGCGGAAAATGATCGGGTTACAGTTGTTCATAGTGTGGAGGAAGTGTTGGATTGGTATGCACATCAAGAGCGGACTTTATTTGTAATTGGTGGGAGTCAGATTTTTATGGCATTTGCGGCATATATCGACCAATTGATTGTGACAGATATTCATGGTCAATTTGATGGAGATACTTTCTTTCCGAAAGATTTTCCGATGGAACAATTTTGCCTGCAGAAGAAAACACTCCGATTAAAAGATGAGGAAAATCCATTTGATTTTACTATAAAAACCTACGAAAGAAGAGAAAGTTAGGCATGGAGAGAAGTTTATTCGGTTTATTTACAGCGTTTCTCTGCGGAATATGCGTTCTTTGTGCTGTTCAAGCCTGTAGAAAGAAACGTTTTGGTCTGGCTATTTTATTTTTACTGAATGCTTTTACCAATTTGGTTAATAGTATTCATGCAATTTATGGCTTTTTATTCAGATAAGATATATGAAAGAGGAAACACATGGCTATCAAGCATACACAAGAGCTTATCTATTGCTCATTTTGTGGTAAAAACCAAGAAGAAGTTAAAAAAATTATTGCAGGAAATAATGTTTTCATTTGTAATGAGTGTGTTGAGTTAGCTCAAGAAATCATTCGTGAAGAATTGGCTGAAGAAGTACTGACAGATTTGGCAGACACACCAAAGCCACAAGAATTACTCAATATTTTAAACAATTATGTCATTGGACAAGATCGTGCTAAACGTGCGTTGGCAGTGGCTGTTTATAATCACTACAAACGTATTAATTTCCAAGATAGTCGCGATGAAAATGATGTTGATTTGCAAAAATCTAACATCTTGATGATTGGCCCGACTGGTTCAGGAAAAACCTTCCTAGCTCAGACCTTGGCTAAAAGTTTGAATGTCCCGTTTGCTATTGCTGATGCGACCGCTCTTACTGAGGCTGGTTATGTGGGTGAAGATGTTGAAAATATTTTACTTAAATTATTGCAGGCAGCAGATTTTAACATTGACCGTGCTGAAAGAGGTATCATCTATGTGGATGAAATTGATAAAATTGCCAAAAAAGGTGAAAATGTGTCCATTACCCGTGACGTCTCGGGTGAAGGTGTCCAACAAGCTCTCTTAAAAATTATTGAAGGAACCGTTGCCAGTGTACCTCCACAAGGTGGACGAAAACACCCTAATCAAGAAATGATTCAAGTCGATACGAAAAACATTCTTTTCATCGTTGGCGGTGCGTTTGATGGTATCGAGGAAATTGTTAAGCAACGATTAGGAGAGAAAATCATTGGTTTTGGTCAAAACAATCGTGCTATTGATGAAAAAGAATCATATATGCAACATATCATTGCTGATGATATTCAAAAATTTGGTATTATTCCTGAGTTGATTGGTCGATTACCTGTTTTGGCAGCCTTAGATCAATTAACGACAGAGGATTTGATTCGTATTTTGACTGAGCCGAAGAATGCTTTGGTAAAACAGTACCAAACTCTTTTATCCTACGATAATGTGGAGTTAGAATTTGACCAGGATGCCTTGGAGGAAATTGCCAAAAAGGCTATTGAACGGAAAACAGGTGCACGGGGACTTCGTTCGATTATTGAAGAAACCATGATGGATGTGATGTTTGAAGTTCCTAGTCAAGAGAATGTAAAACGGGTTCGTGTTACAAAAGATGCAGTAGATGGTAAGGAAAAACCTTTGCTAGAAACTGCTTAAATAAGTACAATAAGGGGTGATAGGTTTTGACTTTCTCCCCTTCTTTATGAAAGGTACAAAATGGAAATCAATACACATAATGCTGAAATTCTGCTTAGTGCGGTTTCGAAAGCCCAGTATCCAGAAGACGACCTTCCGGAAATCGCCCTTGCTGGACGATCAAACGTTGGGAAGTCTTCCTTTATTAATACCCTCTTAGGTAGAAAAAATCTTGCTCGTACATCAGGAAAGCCTGGAAAAACTCAACAACTTAATTTTTATAACATAGATGATAAAATTCGTTTTGTGGATGTTCCAGGTTATGGTTATGCAAAAGTTTCAAAAACGGAGCGTGCCAAGTGGGGCAAAATGATTGAAGAATATTTGACAACAAGAGAGAATTTACGGGTTGTTGTTAGCTTAGTGGATATGCGCCATGAGCCTTCAGCTGATGACGTTCAGATGTATGATTTCTTGAAATATTATGACATTCCTGTTATTATTGTTGCAACGAAGGCTGATAAAATTCCGCGTGGCAAGTGGAACAAACACGAATCAATGATCAAGAAAAAGTTGGACTTTGATATGAAGGATCAATTTGTTGTGTTTTCTTCTGAAACTCGTCATGGCTATGATCAGGCTTGGGATGCAATCTTGAAAAATATCTAATTTATAGACAGGGGAAAAGCAATGGAACGTACATTCTTCATTATCAAACCGGATGCTCTTGAGCGAGGATTGGTAGGACAAATTCTTTCACGTATTGAACGTAGAGGATTCAAGATTCGTGATTTGAAGATGCTGACTGCAACAGAAGCATTAATTGCGAAACATTATGATCATTTGACTGACAAACCTTTCTTTCCGCAATTGGTTCAATATATGACTAGTGGTCCTGTCATTGCTGGGGTTTTGGAAGGTCCAGAAGTGATCAAATCATGGAGAGATATGATGGGTGCTACTAATCCGGTCAATGCACTTCCAGGAACTATTCGTGGGGATTTTGCAACGGCACCAGTTGGTGGAATGGTAGAGAATGTCGTACATGGATCAGATTGCTCAGAAGCAGCTGAACGTGAAATTTCTTTATGGTTAGGACAATAGCAGAGTAGGCACCTATATTTCTAGGTGTTTTTCTTATGGAAAGTTCTAGCCAAATCTGATATAATGAAGAGTATTATACCCTTGTAAAGGATGAAACATGAATTTAGAAGAATTAAAAAAACGACAGGAGAAAATCCGTAATTTCTCCATTATTGCCCACATTGACCATGGGAAATCAACCTTGGCTGACCGCATACTCGAAAAGACAGAAACAGTTTCTAGTCGTGAAATGCAGGCTCAATTGTTAGATAGCATGGATTTGGAGCGTGAACGTGGCATAACCATTAAGCTAAATGCTATTGAGCTTAACTATACTGCCAAAGATGGAGAAACCTATATCTTCCATTTGATAGACACTCCAGGACACGTTGACTTTACCTATGAAGTTTCTCGTTCGCTTGCTGCCTGTGAAGGAGCAATTCTGGTAGTTGATGCAGCCCAAGGCATTGAAGCACAAACACTTGCAAATGTTTATTTGGCTCTGGATAATGACCTTGAAATCTTGCCAGTCATTAATAAGATTGATCTACCAGCTGCAGATCCTGAGCGTGTTCGTCAAGAAATTGAAGATGTCATTGGTTTGGACGCTTCGGAAGCGGTTCCGGCTTCAGCTAAATCAGGAATTGGTATTGAGGAGATTCTTGAACAAATCGTAGAGAAAGTTCCCGCTCCAACAGGTGATGTTGAAGCCCCATTGCAGGCCTTAATTTTTGACTCTGTCTATGATCCCTATCGTGGGGTCATCCTCCAAGTCCGTATTGTTAATGGGGTTGTAAAGCCCGGTGATACCATCCAAATGATGAGCAATGGCAAGACCTTCGATGTTACGGAAGTCGGAATTTTTGCACCAAAAGCTATTGGCCGTGATTTCCTAGCAGTTGGAGATGTTGGTTATATCGCAGCTTCTATCAAGACCGTGGCAGATACCCGTGTCGGTGATACGGTGACCTTAGCGGAAAATCCTGCTAGCGAACCACTAGCAGGCTACAAGCAGATGAACCCAATGGTCTTCGCTGGGATCTATCCAATTGACTCCAACAAGTACAACGACCTCCGTGAAGCCCTGGAAAAGCTCCAGCTCAACGATGCCAGCTTGCAGTTCGAACCTGAAACATCGCAGGCTCTCGGATTTGGTTTCCGTTGTGGCTTCTTAGGTCTCTTGCACATGGATGTTATTCAAGAACGGATAGAGCGTGAATTTAACATTGACCTCATCATGACAGCACCGTCGGTAGTTTATCATGTTAACATGACGGACGGTGAAACGATTGATGTAGCCAACCCCTCAGAATTCCCAGATCCTACAAAAATTGCAAGTATTGAGGAGCCTTATGTTAAGGCACAAATCATGGTGCCACAGGAATATGTCGGTGCGGTCATGGAATTGACCCAACGCAAACGTGGTGACTTTGTGACAATGGATTATATCGATGATAACCGTGTAAATGTCATCTACCAAATTCCACTTGCGGAGATTGTCTTTGATTTCTTTGATAAACTCAAGTCATCTACTCGTGGATACGCTAGCTTTGACTATGAAATTTCTGAATATCGTACATCTAAGTTAGTGAAAATGGATATTCTCTTGAACGGTGACAAGGTAGATGCCCTCAGCTTTATCGTCCACAAGGAATTTGCTTACGAACGTGGGAAAATCATCGTGGACAAACTCAAGAAAATCATCCCTCGTCAACAGTTTGAAGTGCCAATCCAAGCTGCAATCGGTCAAAAAATTGTTGCCCGTAGCGACATCAAGGCTCTTCGGAAGAACGTTTTGGCCAAGTGTTATGGTGGTGACGTTTCCCGTAAACGCAAACTCCTAGAAAAACAAAAAGCCGGTAAAAAACGGATGAAAGCCATCGGCTCTGTCGAAGTTCCACAAGAAGCCTTCCTCAGTGTTCTCAGTATGGATGAAGACGATAAGAGATAATCTTGATATAAAGAAACACTCCTGCATTTTGTTGCAAGAGTGTTTTCTCTTATTTACGTTTCATTTCACCTTGTGGGTAGTAAGTCCCTTCAGGCATATCATTGATGAAAACATGAATGGCTTCTTTTGGTGCGTTGGTATTACGAGATACAACCTCAGTTACTTCACGTGCAAGAGCAATTTTTTGTTCTTCTGTGCGTCCTTCAAACAAATCAATACGAACAAATGGCATATATTTCCTCCTTTATTTTTCGTTTATTGTACCATAGTTTTTAGGATTCTCCAAAGATATTTCTACAAATTATTGTAAATAAGTTTGCTAATTTTATATAATATCATTAGGAATATTCATGGAGAAGGAGTATGTCTAAGAGTAAAAATTTACAAGCAAGTATTGATTTTACAACAAACAAAAAACGTAAATTTTTTAATCGTAAAACAGGTGCCATTTTAGGTGGTGTAGTCGTGACACCCTTAGGAGGATCATACCTTACAACTGCCAAACTTCCAACTAAAGAACAGATTTTTGAAAAAAATATTGAAACTGTTTTGCAAGAATATAGTGATGCTGGTTTTGAAAATGTTCAAACTGTGTAGATAAGCGATATAGAGTATGGAGAAGTTTCTGAAAAAACTTTTGTTGAAACCGTATCAGTCGATGGCGAGGAATGGAAAGAAGGAAGTGTAGCAAAAGATAGTCCGATTGAAATTACCTACCATAGTGCTATGAAAGATGCTATGGAACCTCAGCTTACTGAAAATGGTAATATAAAGGATGTTGAAAAAGAATTTATTCAACTAGGATTTGAAAATATCACATTAACACCAATATTATTGGTTGCTGAAGGAAACGAAAAAAAGAAAGATATTGTGGATAGTATCAAGATTGGCTCATATGACTATCAGCTTGGCTATTTTTATTCAAAGAGTTTACCAGTCACTTTAACATACTTTGATGTGAGCAATGACAATGTAAAAATACCTGAAAATATGTCAAAAGGATCTAGTAAATCAGAAATTGAAAAACAGTTAAAATCAGCAGGATTTGTTAATATAACCCTAACACCGAAAGCTGATAAAGATAAAATCATGCACGAGAAGATCCAGTCAATCTTGTTAGTTGGAAAGGAATTAAAGCTAGATACAGAACAAGAAATTGTGGTTAAGAAAAATGTCCCTATCACAGTGGCTTACTCTGATTTTTCTAGTTTTGCAGAACTTCAAAATGCTATTTCAACCACGACAGTCTCTGATACTAAGAAATTATTTACAGATGGTGGTTTTTCACAGGTTTCTGAACAAGCAACTGAAACAAATGATATTTCTAAAAATGGGCAAATGATTGCAGTTGAAATTGATGGGAAAGATTTTAATAGCATTAACGATAAAGTAATAACAAAAAACAGTAAGGTAGTCATAAAATATTGGAATGCAGAAAAAGCAATTGCCGAGAAGGCTCGTAAGGAAGAGGAAGCTCGGCTTGTTGCCTAAGCCCAAAAAGCAGCTGAAGTGTAAAGAATACTAGAATCACAGGCACAAGCACAAAGTCAAATACAGCAGTTTGCTGGAACAACATCGGGAAGTGTATACTATAAAAATTGCACTGAAGCTCGGAATGCAGGAGCAGCCCCAGTACAAATTGGTGATCCGGGGAATGCCCACATTTGGACCGTGATGGTGGCGGCAATGGATGTGAGTAAGTTTTTTTCAAAGTAAAAATTAGGTAGTATTCATGGATTAGACAAGCTCGATTGAGCTTGTTTTTCTATTTCCCATAAACTCCAATTTATGATAGAATGAAAGGAGTGAAATTTTAAGATTGGAATGAGAAAAGTGGCTCAATTATATTATAAATATGGGACAATGAACTCAGGTAAGACTATTGAAATTCTCAAGGTTGCCCACAACTATGAAGAACAAGGAAAACCTGTTGTTATCATGACATCTGCGCTTGATACCCGTGATGCCTTTGGTGTTGTATCCAGTCGAATTGGCATGCGACGTGAAGCAGTAGCCATTGACGATGAGATGGATATTTTTGCTTTTATCGAAAAAATGGAACCCCGACCTTATTGTGTTCTGATTGATGAAGCTCAATTTCTTCGACGTCATCATGTATATGCTCTTGCGCGTGTTGTAGATGAACTGGATGTACCTGTTATGGCTTTCGGTCTTAAAAATGATTTTCGAAATGAACTGTTTGAAGGTTCCCAACATTTGCTCTTATTGGCTGATAAATTAGATGAAATCAAAACAATCTGCCAATATTGTTCTAAAAAAGCGACAATGGTTTTGAGAACACAGGATGGAAAACCTACTTATGAAGGAGAACAAATCCAAATTGGTGGCAATGAAACCTACATTCCTGTCTGTCGCAAACATTATTTTTCACCAGAAATAAAATAATCATTTAGTCAATGGACTGAATGTACGTAAAAGAAATTTTAACGTAAGTTTCATTCCAAACAATTTTTAGAAAAAACTGAATACGGGCTACGAACTGTGCCTGTTTCATGACCTACATATTACAGAAAGGAAATGAACACGCCCTACAAGCTGTGTCAAAAAGATAATTTCTCCAAGTGTTTGTAACACTTGGTCAAAATTCCTATTTTGACTGTGCTTGCTTAACGGGCTTTGTATCTTAATGGAAATGAACACGCCCTACAAGCTAACAATTAGTGTGTTCTTCCCAATTTTTTAGAAAGGAACTGAATACGGGCTACGAACGGTGCCTGTTTCATGACCTACATATTACAGAAAGGAAATGAACACGCCCTACAAGCTAACTGGAAGTGTGTTCGGTCAAATATTTAGAAAGGAATCGAATACGGGCTACGAACTGTGCAAAAAAGATAGTTTTTTCTAGGACGCTTTCGTCCTTCGTCAAAACTCCTATTTTTGCTTTGTTCGTTTAACGCCCTTAATATCTTAAAATTATGAACATCTACGATAAATTACAGGCGGTGGAAGACCGCTACGAGGAACTTGGTGAATTGTTGTCTGACCCAGATGTAGTCAGCGATACCAAGCGTTTTATGGAGTTATCTAAGGAAGAAGCTGCAACTCGTGATACAGTAACAGCCTACCGCGAATATAAGACTGTACTTCAAAACATTGTCGATGCAGAAGAGATGATTAAAGAATCTTCTGGGGATGCTGACTTGGAGGAAATGGCTAAGGAAGAACTTAAACAAGCTAAGGCTGATAAAGAGGCTTACGAAGAAAAGCTCAAAATCCTTCTTTTACCAAAAGACCCTAACGATGATAAAAATATCATCTTGGAAATCCGTGGTGCTGCAGGTGGAGATGAAGCCGCCCTCTTTGCTGGAGACCTTTTGACCATGTATCAAAAGTATGCAGAAGGTCAAGGCTGGCGTTTTGAAGTCATGGAGGCTTCTTACAATGGTGTTGGCGGTATCAAGGAAGTGGTTGCCATGGTCTCTGGTCAATCCGTTTATTCAAAACTCAAGTATGAATCAGGAGCTCACCGTGTCCAACGTGTCCCTGTGACAGAAAGCCAAGGTCGTGTCCACACTTCAACAGCAACCGTTCTCATCATGCCAGAAGTTGAAGAAGTGGAATATGACATCGATCCAAAAGATCTTCGTGTCGATATTTACCACGCATCTGGTGCTGGTGGACAGAACGTCAACAAGGTTGCAACTGCCGTGCGTATCGTTCACTTGCCAACCAACATCAAGGTAGAAATGCAGGAAGAACGGACCCAGCAGAAAAACCGTGAAAAGGCAATGAAAATTATCCGTGCCCGTGTTGCGGACCACTTTGCACAGATTGCCCAAGATGAGCAGGATGCAGAGCGTAAATCAACTATCGGTACAGGTGACCGTTCAGAGCGTATCCGTACCTATAACTTTCCACAAAACCGTGTGACAGACCACCGTATCGGCTTGACCTTGCAAAAGCTGGATACTATCTTGTCAGGTAAGATGGATGAAATTGTAGATGCCCTTGTTCTCTACGATCAAACGCAAAAACTAGAAGAGCTTAACAAATAATGAATTACGCTCAATTATTTGCAGCATACGAAGAACAATTAGTCGCAATCGGTGAAGAGGCAGAATCCCTGTCCTTCACCTTTCGTGGCTTGAAGGGATTGAACTTTACGGAATTTCTCCTTCTGCTCCGTCAGGAAGTCACACCGACTGACAAAGAAGAGATTGATGCGATTTTTCAGCAACTTTCCCAGCACCGACCTGCCCAATACATTATCAGCAAGGCTGATTTTCATGGCTTGGAGTTCATGGTAGATGAGCGAGTCTTGATTCCAAGACCTGAAACGGAAGAATTAGTCGATTTGATTTTGCAGGAAAATATTGGAGCAGATTTGCGTATCTTAGATATCGGTACAGGAAGCGGTGCCATAGCTATTTCCCTTGCAAAAGCTAGACCTGATTGGGAAGTGGTAGCGGTGGATATTTCTGAGGATGCCTTAGCAGTGGCTCAGGAAAATGCAAGAAATAACCAAGTCTCTGTCCACTTTCTAGAATCGGATGTCTTGCAAGCTGTGACAGGGAAATTTGACATAATTGTTTCAAACCCACCATATATCTCGCAAGATGACACAGATGAAGTTGGGCTCAATGTATTGACTTCTGAGCCCCATCTGGCCTTATTTGCGGAAGAAAACGGCATGGCTATTTATAGACAAATTGCGGAGCAAGCAGGGGCATTCTTGAAGAAAAATGGAAAACTCTACTTTGAAATTGGCTATAAACAAGGGCAAGACCTAACCGACTTGCTTACTCTGCATTTCCCCAAAAAGCGAATTCGAGTCCTCAAAGACCAATTTGGACAGGATAGAAAGGTTGTAGCGGATGATAATGGATAAACTCCGAAAAATTCTAACTAGTGGAGGGGCTGTCGTTCTTCCCACTGAAACAGTCTATGGACTGTTTGCCCAAGCTTTAAATGAAGAGGCGGTCAATACTGTCTATCAGTTGAAACAGCGCCCTAGGGACAAGGCAATGAACTTAAATGTCTCAAATCTGAACGATATTATTTTTTTCAGTCAAAATACACCCTTTTTTCTGGAAAAACTGTATAATAGGTTTATGCCAGGACCGCTAACGATTATCCTAAAAGCGAATGAAAATGTTCCTTTTTGGGTTAATTCTGGACTGGATACTGTTGGATTCCGTGTACCTAATCACGTAAAAACCTTACAATTGATTTCTGAGACTGGTCCACTTATTGGACCGTCCGCCAATATTTCAGGAAATGAAAGTGGCAAGAAGTTTTCGGACATCCAGGCACAATTTTCAGTTGATTTGCCTGGCATTGAGGACGACCAAGCCTTGACAGGCATTGATTCAACGATTTTGGACCTTTCTGGACAGAAAGCGCGGATTTTGCGTCAAGGTGCAATAAGTCGTGAGCTCATTCAAAAAGAAATACCTGAAATTGAATTTGAGGATTAAAGAATGTTCGAGGATTAAAGAATGTTTC
The DNA here is from genome assembly GCF_049893385.1 of Streptococcus sp. VTCC 12905. Classification (NCBI taxonomy): domain Bacteria; kingdom Bacillati; phylum Bacillota; class Bacilli; order Lactobacillales; family Streptococcaceae; genus Streptococcus; species Streptococcus sp. VTCC 12905. Next base: position 28,345 of record NZ_JBMVJC010000007.1, read on the forward strand.
GAGTAGATGAATGGCTCCATTCACATATTTAAACCATCATTTATATCTAAGAAATTCAAATATAAGTTTTTTGCTAACACTAGGGATGCCAATCTGACAAGTCGCATAACCATTACATCAAGCACTAATAAAGGAGAAACGCATATGATTTTTGATAAAGTTGACTTTAAAAACTTCGATAAAGAGGTTTGGGATGCTATTCAAGCTGAAGAAAAACGCCAACAAAATAATATCGAATTGATCGCGTCTGAAAACGTTGTTTCTAAAGCTGTTATGGCAGCTCAAGGTTCTATTTTGACCAATAAGTATGCTGAAGGCTATCCAGGCCGTCGTTACTATGGCGGTACGGAATGCGTTGACGTAGTTGAAAGTTTAGCTATTGAACGTGCTAAAGAAATTTTCGGTGCAAAATTTGCTAACGTTCAGCCACACTCAGGAAGCCAGGCCAATTGTGCTGCCTACATGGCCTTGATTGAGCCAGGAGACACTGTTATGGGGATGGACTTAGCTGCAGGTGGTCATTTGACGCACGGTGCATCAGTTAGCTTCTCAGGGCAAACTTACAACTTTGTCGCTTACAATGTTGATGAAGAAACTGGCTTGCTTGATTACAATGCCATTTTAGAACAAGCAAAAGAAGTACAACCAAAATTGATTGTAGCAGGTGCTTCAGCCTATGCTCGTACGATTGACTTTGCTAAATTCCGTGAGATTGCTGATGCAGTTGGTGCAAAATTGATGGTGGATATGGCACATATTGCTGGACTAGTAGCCGCTGGTCTCCATCCCAACCCGGTTCCGCATGCTCATATCACTACTACAACAACGCATAAAACTCTTCGTGGTCCACGTGGTGGATTGATTTTGACGAATGACGAAGAACTTATTAAGAAAATCAACTCAGCCATTTTCCCTGGAATTCAAGGTGGTCCATTAGAGCATGTTATTGCTGCAAAAGCCGTATCTTTCAAAGAAGTTTTGGACCCAGCTTTCAAAGACTATGCTCAAAAAGTGATTGAAAACAGCAAGGCCATGGCTGAAGTCTTCCTTGCAAACCCTAACTTTAAAGTCATCACAGGAGGAACAGACAATCATCTCTTCCTAGTTGACGTGACAAAAGTCGTTGAAAACGGTAAGGTTGCTCAGCATCTCCTCGATGAAGTAAATATAACACTTAATAAAAATTCAATTCCTTATGAAAAACTTTCACCATTCAAGACAAGTGGTATCCGCATCGGCTCAGCAGCTATTACAGCCCGTGGTTTTGGTGTTGAAGAAGCTCGTAAGGTTGCTCAATTAACAATTAAAGCACTTGAAAATGCTGAGAATGATGCAGTTCTTGAAGAAGTTCGCCAAGAAGTTCGTGCTTTAACAGATCAATTCCCTCTTTACGAAAATTAAAATATGGATATATTTGTAAAAAAAGCTATTATACATCAATTTAGTCCCGATGATACAGAGCTGGTCCTTGCCGACCAGCTTTTGACTGTTAGTCCCAAAATAGAAGAATATTTGCGCAAAAAAATTGAACGTGTTTTTTCTGATGAGGCTAAAACAGGTCAATTCAATTCTGACAATCCCTTTCTAGATCATCTAAAGGGTGATTTGTTGTCGAATTCAGTAAAGATTGCTAATTTCTGGAAAGAAGAATTTTCAATTTCTGAGAATTTAAAAACCAATGACCTCATTTTTATCGAGTTTGAACGAAATGGTGTTGAACATTTTGCCTTTTTGAGAATCTCACTGCGTGAAAATCTCGCCCACATTGGTCTGGAAAGCGGAAGTCCTTTAAGAATCACCCAGAATAATTTACCTGGAGCAGGTTCAGCACCTGATGAAGCTTTGATTGTCAATCTTCAAACGCGGAAGTATCATTTGATTGAGAAAAGAATCAAACACAATGGAACCTTCCTCAATTATTTCTCAGATAATCTTCTGCAAGTCACACCAGCTATTTCTGCAAAGAAATCAATCAAAGCAGTAGAGCAAACTGCACAGAAGATTGCTGACAATTTCCATCAAGGTGATTTTCAATTTCAATCGAAAGTCAAATCAGTTATTTTCAACAATTTGGAGGAAGATAATGAGCTTTCTCCAGAAAAATTGGCTGATCAGTTATTCGATAACAACCTGACTGCTCGTTTAAATTTCGTCGATCAACTGAAAGAGGTCATACCTGATAAGATTTCATTTGATGAGATTGATAGTAGTCGTCAACTCAAGAAATTTGAAAACCAAAAGCTTTCTTTATCAAATGGCATTGAATTGATTGTACCTAACGCAATCTATGAGGATGCTGAATCTGTTGAGTTTATTCAAAATGAAAACGGAACCTATTCGATCCTCATCAAAAATATTGAAGATATAAAGAGTAAGTAAATGAAAAAACTGAGACGCATTCTAGTGATGCTTTTATTGATTTTTCTTGGCTATAAAGGTTTCCAGACCTATCACGCTGTCAAACAAGTAATGGCCTATCAAACAATGGTACAAGAAGTACTAGCTGAAAATGATACACCTGCTAACGAAGAATTGGTTTTGGCCATGATTTATACAGAAACAAAAGGATTAGAAGCTGATGTCATGCAATCTAGTGAGTCCGTAACAGGTTATACGAATACGATCACAGATAGCAAAGAAAGTATTCGCCAAGGTGTAATCTATCTCACTGAAAATTTGCAACTGGCAGAAGAAAAAGGGGTAGAAGTTTGGACAGCAGTTCAAGCCTATAATTTTGGGCCAGCCTATATTGACTATACCGCAGAACATGGTGGAGAACATACGCTAGCCTTGGCAAAAGAATATTCTAAGACTGTCGTTGCTCCTAGTTTAGGTAATACAACAGGGGAAACTTATACCTATTATCATCCTTTAGCATTGCTCAGTGGTGGAAAATTATATGTAAATGGCGGCAATATTTATTATGCAAGACAGGTTCAGTTCAATATGCGACTCATGCAATTCTTAAATTTTTTCTGATGACATACAAAAACTCGTTGAAGTTCAATGAGTTTTTTAGTTAGTCCAAAATAGTTAACGGTAACAAAATTTTCCCTGAAGTAGCATAAATTGACAGTAAAACCTGATACAGAGCGGTTTTTCATGATTTTTTAGCTGTTTGAAATCAACCGACAAATATGATATTATCATTTTGCAACCGTTTGCATTTGGCGAATGATTTAATTTTGAAAGAAAGGAGAGTACTTATTCCTCTACAGTTGATTGCTAGGTTCAAGGTCATCAACTGTAGATATATTTTTTCAAGAAAATGCGAACGTTTTCATATTATTTTTTAGGAGGTTTATATGGCTTATCAAAGTCAAAGTAAGAGAATACTATCCAAACTGGTAAAAAAAGCGGTTAGTGTTACCCTGATTTTATCCATGTTTGCTGGAATTGAACAGGCATTCACAATCACTTCAGTAAATGGTGAAACAATCGTTGCCAGCTCCAACCAGCAGGTTTCAATGAAAGATGGGACTGTTTTGCATGCTTGGTGTTGGTCGTTTAATGCTATCAAAGAAAATATGGCGGCCATTAAAGAAGCAGGCTATACAAGTGTTCAAACATCCCCAATTAATGCTGTAGTTGTTGGGAATGGTGGTGATAAGAAATTTACAAATCAATGGTACTATCATTATCAACCAACTGCCTATACGATTGGTAACTATCAGCTTGGGACTGAAGCTGAATTTGTCGAGATGAATCGTGTCGCAGAGCAGTATGGTATAAAAATTATAGTTGATGCAGTACTGAATCATACTACTTCTGATTATAATAAGATCTCTTCAGAAATTAAATCCATTACAAAATGGTCTCATGGAAATACTAAAATTGAAAACTGGAGGAGTCGTGAGGAAGTAACTCAAAAGTCTCTGCTTCAGCTCTGGGAATGGAATACACAAAATCCAGAAGTACAACAGTATTTATTGAAATTCTTAAAAAATGCAGTTGCTGATGGAGCGGATGGATTTCGTTATGATGCTGCAAAACATATCGAATTACCAGGAGAATATCCTAACGAATTTGGTAGTAATTTCTGGAATGTTATATTAAATAATGGTTCTGAGTTCCAATATGGTGAAGTGTTACAAGACAATATTTCACGTGATGCAGATTATGCGAACTTGATGAGCATTACTGCATCCCAATATGGGCACTCTATCCGAGACATGCTCCGCAATCGAAATGTCAATGCTGGAAATCTTGGCAACTACCAAGCAGGAGTAGATCCTTCTAAACTTGTACTTTGGGTCGAATCTCACGATACATATGCAAACGGAAAGACGGATAGTGAATCTGAATCAGCTTGGATGAGCGATGAAGATTTGAAACTTGGCTGGGCAATGATTACTGCACGCGCCAAAGGTACACCTCTATTCTTCTCACGTCCAGTTGGTGGCGGTAATGGTGTCCGTTTCCCTGAACAAACTAAAATCGGTGATGCAGGTAGCAATCTTTATAAAGACCCTACGATTGTAGCAGTAAACAAATTCCATAATGCCATGGTTGGTCAATCAGAATATATTCGGAACCCGAATGGTGATACATCCGTTGCCATGATTGAACGAGGCACTCAAGGCGCAGTAATTGCAAACCTTTCCGACAGTGAGAAAAACTTAAATACTGAGACAAAATTGGCGAATGGAACCTATAAAGACCAAATTTCTGGTAAAACCTACACTGTTTCGAACGGACGATTAAGTGGTTCCATTGCGAGACGATCAGTATTAGTATTAACAAAAGGTGAGAGTTTTGATAATCTAGCATCCTTGTCAGTTCAAGGATATCAAGCAGGCAGCCATACTTTCTTGACAGATACATTAAATCTTACATTACAAACTTCTAATACTAGTGAGGCTACCTATTCTGTCAATAATGGCGCTCCAATTAAATTTGAAAATGGAAAAGTCATTACAATCGGAAGTCAAGTGCAATTTGGTGAAACAGTAACGGTTACATTATCTGCTAAAAACGCTAAAGGTGAGACAGTTCAATCCGTTTATCGCTTTACAAAAGAAGATCCGAATGCCAATACAACCATTCGCTTTGAAAATCCAGATAAATGGACAGATGTCTTTGTTTATATGTATAATGCCAAAGGTGAAAAATTGTTGGGTGCATGGCCAGGAACTAAGATGGAAAAAGATGGTACAGGTCTTTTCGCCATCACTCTTCCAACATCATACGAGACTGATGGCGTAAAAGTACTCTTTTCTAACAACAAAGGAGCACAGTATCCACGATCCCTTGGTTTTGAATTTAAATCAGGCGGAACATATTCTAAAGATGGTTTAGTTGCCGAACAACCTGCTAGCGAGTTCAAAGAAGAAAATGAAGAGCTTCCAATTCCATTTGAAACAGAGTATGTAGACAATCCTGAACTTGAAAAAGGACAGAAAGTAACTCGCGTTGAAGGTCAAGACGGAGTGAAGACAATAACTTACCGTTCAGAGTACATTGGTGATCAACTTGTTTCTAAGACAAAAATCAGTGAAACAGTTAGCAAAGAGCCAGTAACACAAGTTGTTGAAGTCGGTACAAAACTCCCAGACATCGAGCAACAAATTGCCCACCGTATTTACTTCAACAATTCACAAGGTTGGTCTAAGGTCTACACCTATGTTTATGATAATAAAGGTGTACCACTCGTTGGAAATTGGCCAGGTAAAGAAATGAGTCAAGATGAGTACGGATATTATATTGAGCTTGGTGAAGAATTTGCAGGTGGTAAAGTAATTTTCAATAATCCTGTTACGAAAGTTCAATTCCCAGCTCAAAATAAACCTGGCTATGATTTGGAACTTGGACAAGTCTATGAACTAGACGGTAGCCATAGAGCCGTTTTACCAGAACCAGTTGCCGAAGGCCTTACCCGTATTACCTTTGAAAATCCTGGTGGATGGGGTGCTGCAAATGTCTATGCCTATTATGGTAATCCAATTCAAATGCCTTTGGGAGCTTGGCCTGGTCAAGCTATGCTGAAAGATGGCAAAGGACATTTCTATATCGATTTACCAGAAGAATATGCAAATTCTAATGTAAAATTATTATTTAATAAACCAAATTCTACTATTCAATTCCCGGTCTCAGTTGGTTTTGATTTTAAAGTAGATGGCCATTATACCAAAGATGGTCTAAAATAAGTGTGTTTCCTTCCTAAAAAATAAGGTCCCCTGTCGATAGGGGATCTTATTTTGTGCTCTGTGATTTTCCTTTCTATTCAAAAAAGTAGTATAATATAGAAATAGGAGAAAGAATGATGAAACGAAATGTATTGATTACAGGTGCAAGTAGCGGAATCGGTAAAGCAATCGCTTACGCCTTTGCAGAAAATGGTGATAATCTCGTTATTACGGGTCGCAGATTTGACAAACTAGAAGAAATTAAACATGACATTGAAAAGCAATTCCATGTCCAAGTATCCATTTATTCATTTGATATTACGAATATGGAGCAAACAATCATAAATTGTCAAAAAATCATAGAAGAAGTTGGACAAATTCATATTTTGGTAAACAATGCTGGCCTGGCATTGGGATTGGACAAATTTCAAGACTATGATTTGACTGATATGATGACAATGATTGATACTAATATTAAAGGATTACTAACTGTGACACGTCAGTTATTGCCACAAATGGTTGAAAATAATGAAGGTCATATTATTAATATTGGATCAACGGCCGGTATTTACGCCTATGCAGGAGCTGCTGTCTACGCTGCAACCAAATCAGCTGTCAAGGTGCTTTCAGACGGTATTCGTATTGATACGATTGATAAAAATATCAAGGTAACTACCTTACAACCAGGTATTGTTGAGACTGACTTTAGCCAAGTTCGTTTTCATGGAGATAAGGAGAGAGCAGCGACAGTTTATCAAGGGATTGATGCTTTGCAAGCTAGCGATATTGCACAATGTACTCTTTTCGTTGCAAATCAACCTGCACACGTTCAGATTTCTGATATGACTATTATGGCAACCAAACAGGCAACTGGATTTACTATTCATAGAGAATAGGAGAAAGGCATGTCAAAGAGAATTTTATGTATTATTCTGGGTGTGATTACAGTTTTTGTACTTCCAGCTTGCAATGCCAATAAGACGTCTACGACATCGTCAAACACTACTTCATCAACAAGTCAATTCTCAAGCACGAGTACCTCATCTACCAGTCATAAAGACATTCTTCCAATTTCAATAGATATAGATGCTTTGATACAGGGAAATTACGACAGTATTCTAGGTACTTGGCAGAATACCCAGGGAGATTCCTTGACATTTAATAGCAAGGGCTTGGTCACAGAGAATCGTGCTTTGCTTGGACGCGGGAAAATTATGGACGGGGTATTTGAAACAGGCTATGTAGATGCAAAAATTGGAGATGTAACATTACTGATGGTTCCGGGAGGAACTCAATTGAGCGCAACCTACCTAACAACTGGTACAGATACATCTGACTCCACACGTGACAGAATGATAGTGATTAGCCCGGCGTCTGCAGATTCAATGGAAGTCTATTATCGTCTATCTCAATCAGCTGATAATGGTATTGATCCGCTAAAGAATACTGAAACTGGGATTCAGCTGGAAAGTGGTCCTAAGACGATTGAATACGCAAACGCTATTTTAGGTGAAAACAACTGGCATGTGATTGAGGGAAATTACACCCGCACAGAATCTATCCCATACAATGTTATAGAGGGGAATGACGAAAGTCTGTATACTGTCTATCAGAATGGGGTTATTATCAATGCTAATTATCAAATCGTCTACCAACCATAAGAAATTTTTGGAGGTTAACACATGACTTATACTTCTTTTTAACCAACACGCAATGTGCAACATTTTCATTTGGCTGCATTTGCCTATTATGATGGGCTTTATGTGATTGATTAACTAAAACCAGGAACACCAGTAGAATTAGTAAGGGAACCTTCTAACCCACACGATTCTGAAGCGGTAGCAATCTTTTATCAGGGTACCAAATTAGGCTATATTCCATCTGATAAAACTCTTTGATCAGCCGATTGATTTACTTTGGACATGGAGATATTCTTGAGGCTCGTATTCAAATGTCTAACAGAGAGAACCATCCAGATCGCCAATTTCGCGTAGTTGTGAAATTAAAAGACAATCGTCGGAAATAAGAGGTGTCCACCGATACCTTATCTCAAACGGAGCTGCGCTTTTTGTTTTTGATTTTCAATGATACTTATAAAGGCTGCAAACTCGTCGTCTAGACGTTGTTGGTAAGCCTTATTTTTTATTGTTAGCTGGTCTAGAAAAACTGGATATGAGCCTTTCTTGTACAATTCACCTTGGAAGAAGTAGCGGTCCGACAGTTTATCAACAGAAAGAAGTGAGGAACGCCATCGACTTTTTCTTGTATGAGATGGCTTCCAAGATATTTTCAGTTGTTTTTCGTAAAAATACCATCCCATGATATAAATCTTAGTCACTTGTTTTCGTTTTATGTCTTGATAGAGGCAGGGAACAGCATAAACATTTCCATGTCTTGTTTTCAAAAAGGGATGAAAATCTTTTATTTTTTCATATTCTTTTCTAGGAATGATTTTTAATTGATTGTCTTTTATCGCAGATTTCTCATCAACAGTGTAGGAGTAGCGGTAGGGATCATAAACTGTTGCTTGTTCACGTGCTCGATATTGCTCTGCTATTGACTTAAAAATAGGTAATTGTCCGTGGCTTTCCATCAAATGTGAGAGACTGACTCCTCGTTGATTAGTATTTTTCCTTACTTCAAGGGCTTGACAGGTAGACCATGCAGAAACAGGAATTGTTCCCAAACCGATTAACAGATGATCGTTCTGAAAATGACTAGCAAATCTAGCTTCCTGAGTCTTTCCGGTCTCACTTTCTAAGTCGACAAAAACAAGTTCTTTATCCTGTTTAAAAACAAGTATATAATTGTCCGTGGTGTGCTCAAGTCTCTTCACAGGAACCGAATAAAAATGATGAAAATTTGGTAATCCTAATAGTTTTCCAAGTGTTAATGTTTTCATACAATCAGTATAACAAAAATGAATTTTCAAATCTACTAAAAAGTTTAATGCGTTAAACTAAAGTATGGTGTTCAAGATTCTACCAGTATTTTGGGATGTTAGATTTCCTTTGCTTGGGAAGTGTGACGCTGGTTTCAATTGTTGTTTAGTCGAATGAAGAGCTTTCAGACCTGGACTTTGGTGCAGGTAGCTCGAGCAGCCTTGAGGTTTTTCTAGGTTGGAAATATGACTTGCGAAACAAGTCACTCTCGTAGAGCATTAATTCAGATGACTATGTTTTTCCATAACAAAACCCTTACTAGGTCGAGGGTCCTAATAAGGGTGTAAGGGGCATTTGATTAGGCTATTTTTTCTTTTGTTTCGTTAGGTTCAATCCAAAGGGGACCAAATTTTCTTCTTTGCGAAGAATTCGTTTGATATTTTCTTTATGACGGATAATCACAAAGAGTCCGAGAAAGAAAATAATCAGTGTAAATATCCAATCATATTCATTAATTAGGAATCCAAATGCTGGAAACACTAAGACTCCCAAAATGCCTAAGCCGGCTGAAAAGACACTGGAGAAAGAGACCATAGACGTCAAATAAAGGGATACTGCGAAAACGATTACTAGATAGAGGCAAAATGCAGGTGCAACTCCCAAAAGCATTCCTGCAGACGTAGCAACAGCCTTCCCACCCTTAAATTGAGCAAAAATTGGGAAGGTATGTCCTAGAACAGCCAGAAGACCGAAAACGATTGGTGAAATGTCTTGCACATGGAAGAGAACAGGTAAAAGGGCTGCTATGGTTCCTTTTAAGAAATCAACAATAAATACAACTGTCCCTGCTTTTGGTCCCAGAATCCGAAATGTATTAGTTGTTCCCGTATTGCCAGATCCATGGTCACGAATATTGATATTAAAAAACGCTTGTCCAATCCAAAGACCAGATGGTATTGAGCCTAATAAGTAGGCAGTAATGAATAGTAATACAATCTTTAACATAGTTTCATTATAGCATATTTTTTATCAAGAATTTTGAAATGGATAATAATTATCTTGTTGCACCGGAAAAGAACAGAAATATTTTGCAAAAATACAAAAAAACTTGTAATATAGAAAAGATGATAGGTATGGAGGTCAAATTTGGCTAAGAAAGAGATTGATATTAATAATTATAACGATGACGCCATTCAGGTCTTGGAAGGATTAGATGCTGTTCGTAAACGTCCCGGGATGTATATCGGATCAACAGATGGCAACGGTCTACACCATATGGTCTGGGAGATTGTCGATAATGCAGTAGATGAAGCATTGTCTGGATTCGGGAATAGAATTGAAGTAACGATTCATAAAGATGGGAGTTTATCCGTAACAGACTGTGGTCGCGGTATGCCAGTTGGTATGCATGCTACAGGCAAGCCAACAGTTGAAGTCATCTTCACCGTTCTCCATGCAGGTGGTAAGTTTGGCCAGGGTGGGTATAAAACGTCAGGTGGTCTACATGGGGTTGGTTCTTCGGTGGTTAATGCCCTATCTAGTTGGTTAGAAGTGGAAATTACCCGTGAAGGTGCAGTTTATAAACAACGCTTTGAGCAGGGGGGTAAGCCTGTTACTACCTTAAAAAAAATTGGTAGAGCACCAAAATCAAAAACAGGTACCAAAGTTACCTTTATGCCTGACAATACCATTTTCTCTACAATTGATTTTAAATTTAATACCATTGCAGAGAGGTTGAAGGAATCTGCCTTCTTGCTCAAGCAAGTGACGATGACCTTGACAGATGAGCGAACTGGTGAACAAGAAGAATATCACTACGAAAATGGTGTTCAGGATTTTGTATCTTATTTAAATGAAGACAAGGAAACTCTGACACCAGTCCTCTATTTTGAAGGTGAAGAATCTGGTTTTCAAGTACAAGTTGCCATGCAGTACAATGATGGCTATTCAGATAACATACTCTCATTTGTAAACAATGTTCGCACCAAGGATGGTGGTACTCATGAGACAGGATTGAAACTAGCTATTACCAAGGCATTGAATGACTATGCGCGCAAGACAGGTTTGTTAAAAGAAAAAGATAAAAACCTGGAAGGCTCTGATTACCGTGAAGGCTTGTCAGCTGTCTTGTCAGTTCTCATTCCGGAAGAACATCTTCAATTTGAAGGTCAAACTAAAGATAAACTTGGAAGCCCGCTTGCCCGTCCGATTGTAGATGGAATCGTTTCAGAGAAATTAACGTTCTTTCTCTTAGAAAATGGCGATTTAGCATCAAACTTAGTGCGTAAGGCTATAAAAGCCCGTGATGCCCGTGAAGCAGCACGTAAAGCCCGTGATGAATCTCGAAATGGTAAGAAAAATAAGAAGGATAAGGGGCTATTATCTGGGAAATTAACCCCGGCGCAATCAAAAAATCCTGCTAAAAACGAACTCTTTCTGGTCGAGGGGGACTCAGCCGGTGGGTCTGCCAAGCAGGGGCGTGACCGCAAGTTCCAAGCCATTTTACCATTGCGTGGTAAGGTTATCAACACAGCCAAGGCAAAAATGGCGGACATCCTCAAAAACGAAGAAATCAACACCATGATTTATACAATTGGTGCAGGTGTTGGATCAGACTTTACGCTGGAAGATGTCAACTATGACAAGATTATTATCATGACCGATGCGGATACAGATGGTGCCCATATTCAGACGCTATTGTTAACATTCTTTTATCGCTATATGAGACCCTTAGTAGAAGCAGGGCGAGTTTATATTGCATTGCCTCCTTTATATAAGATGTCTAAAGGAAAAGGGAAGACAGAAAAGATTGCCTACGCTTGGTCTGATGGAGAGCTAGAAGATCTCCGCAAGGATTTTGGCAAAGGCTCTACTCTCCAACGCTATAAAGGTCTTGGTGAAATGAATGCTGATCAGCTCTGGGAAACGACTATGAGCCCTGAGACTCGAACATTGATTCGTGTGACGATTGAAGATTTGGCGCGTGCGGAACGCCGTGTATCTGTCCTTATGGGGGACAAGGTAGAGCCACGCCGTAAGTGGATAGAGGATAATGTAACCTTTACTTTGGAAGAAGCAACTGCATTTACCAAATAATATATGGAAGATGAGGTGCGATATGGTTTTAAAAAATAAATTGGGGATTGAAAATTCGGCTGAATCAGCTCGTCTTGAAGAACAAATCAGCAAGAAGAAAGCAGCTCAACTGTTAAAAAATAGTCAGTTATTCCAGATAGAAGTTGGGGCTTTTGCAGGTTTAGCACACATTCATCAGGCTTTTTTTGAGGATATTTACGACTTTTCAAGGAAAATTCGTGATGTCAATATTGCCAAAGATAATTTTCAATTCGTCCCACGAATCTTTCTTGAGCAGTCCTTGGCCTATATTGACAAGCCGCCTCATGAAACCTTTGACGAATTCGTTGAAAATATGCAGATATGAACATAACACATCAATTCGGAGAAGTAAATGAACGCAGTATTCGTATCTGGTAGGATTTTATGCTACGGGATAGTTTGGGCAAGGTGGTTGATTGGAATAGTATTGATGAAGATGAATATTTCAATGCGATGATTAGAAGTCATGTATCAACAGGTGAACTCAAATACCTCTTGCTACATTCTTTGACTGACGATCTTGGTCAGGCTACTAATTTCAAAGGCATCGACCATTCTTATTACTATAAGGGTTATAACCTTTATCGTACTGAGGACTTGTAAAATGTAACGATAAATAAAGTGAGGTGACTTATGCCATTACGAGTAACAATAAAAAAACAACTAACTGACCGATTGCAGCAATGGTCAACAATACACAAGCCTTTTAAGAATAAAAAAGAACTGGAAGAAAAATTCGATCAGGCTATAGAAAGTTGGAATTCATCTAAAACAAAACAACGAGCAGAGAATTTACTATCGGATGAGGGAAAATTAGAACATTTCTTACAAAATACTGAACGAAAATTGGCTCGTTTACCTTTTGGTGGGGACAAATTCGCAGCAATTCCAGGTTTCATTTCTTTATTACGTAGTTTTATAAAGCGTGAATATACTGCTATACCAAAAAGTACCTTACTAGCGATTACTGGAGCCTTGATTTATTTCTTTAGTCCGCTAGATGTCCTTCCGGATTTTCTATTTGGACCTGGACTCTTAGATGATGCCTTTGTCTTAAATGCCTGTTTGAAACTAGTTAAGTCAGATGTTGATGATTTTAGAAACTGGCAAGCAAGTCAACGGAAAATGAGTGAGTAGCTTTGCTATTTACCAAAAAAGAAAGTAGTATTAATGAAACTAATGCCTTATGAAAGTCGTTATAAAATCAAATGATTGCCTTGATTTTGTATCTGCAAAATTATGGTAATCAGGTGGACTTGTCCTTGGAAGAGCAACCAGATATGAATGCTATTGAGGACTATTATATGGTGACAGGTGGTAACTTTTGGCTGGTCGTGACCGATAACGATATGGTGGTTGGTACGATTGGACTACCTGTCAAAGACCATGTCGGCGTTTAAAAAAAATTCTTTGTTCACCAAGACTTTCGTGGTCGTGAAAAGGGTGTTTCGGCCGTGCTTTACCAAGCTTTGGTTGCAGACTGACAGGTAAGGGTATTCACAAGTATTGTCTTGGACACTCCATCCAAGTGCTATGCTGCCCACAGCTTTTATGAGAAGCAAGTATTCCAGCGGATTGAAAAAGAAGAACTGCCCATTCGCTATGACTTCCCTGATCGAGATTCTCTGATTTTCATGTTGAGGTTGGATAAATAAATCTTGAAAATGATCTCGTTGAGTTCAAAAGGAGAAAGAAGATGTTAGAGAAAGTTGAACGCTTAATAAGTGAAATTAACCGTATTCATCTGGAGTATTCAAAGGACTATTTTGAAACTGGTAAGGTTGAAAAAGTCAATCTTAAGCATACCTTTACCAAGGTGCCTATTCAGCCTATTCGGGCTTATCGGCTACCAAGGTGCCTATTCAGCCTATTCGGGCTTATCGGCTTAACTTACACGAGGCTATCAATGACTATTTGATGCATGCTGATGTCAAAGATATTGCTTATTTTTATCGTGTCAAAACATCGGAATCGATTTTGGATAAGATTGAGCGTTTTAAAGAGAGAAGAGAGGGGTACCCTGTTAGTTCCATTCTCAATGATATCTTCGGTGCCCGTATGATTCTGACTTCTGAAGAAATTGCAGAGTCATGGAGCGTCTGGACGACTGGCAGGTACGATATGGTCTGAAAAACTGGTATCTGCGAGATATGGACGGCTATGTCGGCATTCATATCTATTTCAAAAATAAGAGCAATTTCTACTATCCATGGGAATTACAACTGTGGGATGAGAATGATTTAGAGGGCTATATTGCCAGTCATATCAAGTATATGAGGAAGTTTGTGGGGTAAGTCGAGGTAAATTTTTATCTTTTCAAAACAATGTGAAAGAAAGGAATGTTCAGTTAGTAGAAACAACTGAACACGCCCTAAAGACTGTGTCAAAAAGATAAATCGTCTAGAAAATCAGGATTTTCTGAAGATTTCCTATTTTGACTTTGTCTTTTACGGGCTTTGTATCTTAATTTATGTCAAACATTCAAAACATGTCCCTAGAGGACATCATGGGAGAGCGCTTTGGTCGCTACTCCAAATACATTATTCAGGAGCGGGCTTTGCCGGACATTCGTGACGGTCTAAAGCCCGTGCAACGTCGGATTCTTTATTCCATGAATAAGGACGGCAACACTTTTGACAAGGGCTACCGTAAGTCTGCCAAGTCAGTCGGGAATATCATGGGGAATTTCCACCCGCACGGTGACTCCTCTATTTATGATGCCATGGTCCGTATGAGTCAGGACTGGAAAAATCGCGAGATTTTGGTGGAGATGCACGGAAACAACGGTTCCATGGACGGCGATCCGCCTGCGGCGATGCGTTACACCGAGGCTCGTCTGTCGGAAATAGCAGGTTATTTGCTGGCCGACATCGAGAAAAAGACAGTACCATTTGCCTGGAACTTTGACGATACGGAAAAAGAACCCACGGTGCTACCAGCTGCCTTTCCTAATCTATTGGTCAATGGAGCGACAGGAATCTCAGCAGGGTACGCGACTGACATCCCGCCACATAATTTGGCGGAGGTAATCGATGCTGTTGTTTACATGATTGATCATCCTACTGCTAAGTTAGAAAAGCTAATGGAGTTCTTGCCTGGACCAGACTTCCCAACAGGTGCCATTATCCAAGGGGCTGACGAAATCAAGAAAGCTTATGAAACTGGAAAGGGCCGTGTCGTAGTCCGTAGCCGTTGTGACATTGAACAACTTAAGGGTGGAAAGAAACAGATCATTGTGACGGAGATTCCGTACGAAGTAAATAAGGCTGTACTGGTTAAAAAGATTGATGATGTCCGTGTCAACCACAAGGTGCCTGGAATTGCTGAGGTACGTGACGAGTCAGACCGTACAGGTCTGCGGATTGCCATTGAGCTGAAAAAAGACAGCGACGAGCAAACCATTCTCAACTATCTCTACAAATACACCGATCTGCAAATCAATTACAATTTCAACATGGTGGCGATTGATAATTTTACACCGCGTCAGGTCGGCTTGCAGAAGATTCTTTCTAGCTATATTGCCCACCGCCGTGAGATTATCATTGCTCGTTCTAAGTTCGACAAGGAAAAGGCAGAGAAACGTCTTCACATCGTTGAGGGTTTAATCCGTGTCATTTCCATCTTAGATGAAGTTATTGCTCTTATCCGTGCATCTGAAAACAAGTCTGATGCCAAGCAAAATCTGAAAATCAGCTATGATTTCAGCGAAGAGCAGGCAGAGGCCATCGTAACCTTGCAACTTTACCGCTTAACCAATACCGACATTGTGACCTTGGAAAATGAAGAAGCAGCCCTACGCGAGCAGATTCAGACCTTGGCAGCTATTATCGGTGATGAGCGGACCATGTTTAATCTTATGAAGAAGGAATTGCGTGAGGTCAAAAAGCAGTTTGGCAACCCTCGTTTGAGTGAATTGCAGGTTCAGGCAGAAACGATTGAGATTGATACTGCCAGCCTGATTGTCGAAGAAGAAACCTTT
This sequence comes from Streptococcus sp. VTCC 12905, assembly GCF_049893385.1. Classification (NCBI taxonomy): domain Bacteria; kingdom Bacillati; phylum Bacillota; class Bacilli; order Lactobacillales; family Streptococcaceae; genus Streptococcus; species Streptococcus sp. VTCC 12905. The sequence continues at coordinate 44,448 of NZ_JBMVJC010000007.1, forward strand.
GTCAGCGTGACCAAGGCAGGTTATATCAAACGGACAAGTCCTCGTTCTTTCAATGCCTCAACGCTAGAAGAAATGGGCAAGCGAGATGATGATCAGCTGATTTTCTTGCAGAATGCAAAGACAACTCAGCACCTCTTGCTCTTTACTAATCTTGGAAATGTCATCTACCGACCTGTTCATGAGTTGACAGATATTCGTTGGAAGGACATTGGTGAACACCTGAGTCAGACCTTGATGAACTTTGATACCAATGAAGAGGTTATCTTTGCTGAATTGGTTGAGAATTTTGATGAGGGAACTTATTTCGCGGTGACTAAATTTGGCCAAATTAAACGTGTAGAGCGCAAGGAGTTTGCTCCATGGCGGACTTACAAGTCTAAGTCAACCAAGTATGCCAAACTCAAAGATGACGAAGATGTGGTTATTACTGTATCACCTGTAGTTTTGGACGACATCATGCTCATCACTGAGCAGGGCTACGCTCTGCGATTTAACATCGAAGAAGTGCCAGTCATCGGTGCTAAGGCAGCTGGTGTCAAGGCGGTCAACCTCAAGGATGACGATGTGGTGGTTGCTGCTTTCATCAGTAATACCAGCTCATTCTATCTTCTGACCCAGCGTGGTAGCTTGAAGCGGATGGCGACGGAGGAAATCCCTGTGACCAGTCGTGCCAAGCGTGGTTTACAGGTGCTTCGCGAACTCAAGGCTAAACCTCACCGTGTCTTTTTGGCAGGACCAGTCTTGACAGTTCAGGGGGATTTTGATTTGTTTACTAGTCAGGTTGAGGAACAAACTAATGGGCAAGTGCTCCATGTCCTGTCTAATACAGGCAAAAGTTATGATATAGATGTGACTCAGCTAAGTTTCTCTGAAAGGACTAGCAATGGTAGTTTCATTTCGGATACTATTTCTAATGAGGAGGTATTCCATGCTTGGGTGGATTAAAAAAATGTCATCTGTTACAAAGCTGGCACTTACTATTGGATTTGTAGTTATTCTAGTATTTATTGCTATTAAACTCATCCCAGCATTTGAATCTTTTCTTCACGATTTTTTAGGTTGGTATTAAGTAGGATTTAGATGATATCAATTATGTTACGAAGAAGTTTGATAACATAATCATGTATATATTTATATCAAACTGTCTTTCCTCAAAATAGATAGTATATTGGAACCTAGCTATAGATTGAAGTTTACCTATCAAAGATTGTCTTCGGACAATCTTTTTTGTTATACTATAGTGTAGAGAGGAATGGGATACAATATGAAAAAAATTATTTGGTGGATAATTGCTCTGCTTTGCACTGGCTCTTTACTCTATTATGGATATTCTCTATATACCGGGACAAAATTTAAAGAGGAGAACGGTACAAATACCAACTCAGCAAGCAAAGATTTAGAAGAGTTCTATAATGAATTAGAAGAATATTACCCAGAATTCTATAAAAACATTGCAACCTCCATTCGGGCAACCTATGTCATACCAGGATTAGTGCAAGCTGAAACAATACAATCAACAGGTGAGGAAGAAGGAGATTCAGATCAGACTGAAGATATGACACCTCAAGGTTTAAGCTTTCTAGAGGATTATGTCGTTATATCGGCCTATAGTAATGGTGGTGGTTTTAATTCTGTTCTTTGGGTATTAGATAAGAAAACTGGTAAATACATCAAAACAATTGTTCTTCCAACAACAAGTCACGTTGGGGGGATTGCGTACGACCATCTAAATAATCGTTTGTGGATCACAACGACTGAAGGTGATGATACTTCTCAAATATCAGCCTTGAATTTGAACACAATAAAAACAGATCAATTTAGTAAAACTAAAGAACCTGTGGAGTTTGATTTTCAGGTTAGTCTTGGTCAGATAGAACGGTCTTCCTACATGGCTTATGACCAAGAAAAGTTACTAGTTGGATATTTTGATAAAGATGACCATGGGCATTTGGGAATTTTCCAGTTGGATTCTGAGGGTTATCCAACTGGAAAAAATCTTGATTCAGAAGCTTATCAACCAACGACAATCATCGATACTCCTGACCAAATTCAAGGAATTGCAGTTCATGGACATCAGATACTTCTTTCTCAATCATATGGAAATGAAGACTCAAAGATTCTCTGGTTCGATTTTTCAGGTTACAATGCTTTGACTAATTTATTAGAGCCAAAAAAAGAACTGGTAGCACCACCATACATGCAGCAAATTCAAGTTGAAGGTGATTTACTGTATCTACTCTTTGAATCTTCAGCTTTTAAATATCGAATAAATCCAACAGTGACATCAATGGATAGAGTCGTTGCTCTATCACTTGAGGATGTGGAGTAAGTCCAAAAAAATAAGAGTTTAGCACTAAGAAAAACCAAACATACAAAATTTTCTGAATTTTTAATTGAAAATCATTTTCAAAAGTAGTAAAATAGTAAAATAGTAAAAAATATATTTGGAGTAAACTTATGCCAGTAACTATTGATTGGGAAAATCTTGGTTTTTCTTATATGAAATTGCCTTATCGCTTTATTGCTTATTATAAAGATGGACAATGGAGCAGTGGTGCTCTTACCGAAGATGCAGAATTACATATTTCTGAGAGTTCACCTGCCCTTCACTATGGCCAACAGGCTTTTGAGGGTCTTAAAGCATATCGTACAAAAGATGGAAAATTGCAACTTTTCCGTCCCGATCAAAACGCTAAACGCTTACAAAGGACTGCAGACCGTCTATTGATGCCTCAAGTTCCAACTGATTTATTTATTGAGGCTTGTAAGCAGGTCGTAAAAGCTAATGCTGATTATGTTCCACCATATGGAACTGGTGGCACCCTTTATCTGCGTCCACTCTTGATAGGTGTCGGTGATATTATTGGTGTAAAACCTGCGGAGGAATATATTTTTACAGTCTTTGCTATGCCAGTTGGAAACTACTTTAAAGGTGGATTAGCTCCAACCAATTTCCTTGTTCAAGATGAATATGACCGTGCTGCTCCGAACGGTACTGGTGCAGCTAAAGTTGGTGGTAACTACGCAGCATCATTATTACCAGGTAAACATGCTAAAAATAAAGGTTTTTCGGACGTGATTTATCTTGATCCAGCTACTCACACGAAAATTGAAGAAGTTGGGTCAGCTAACTTCTTTGGTATCACAGCTGAAAATGAATTTGTTACGCCAGTTTCACCATCTATCTTACCTTCAATTACCAAGTATTCTCTTCTTTACTTAGCAGAAAAACGATTGGGATTAAAAGCAATTGAAAGGGAAGTCTTTGTGGATGAACTAGATGAGTTTGTTGAAGCAGGAGCCTGTGGAACAGCTGCAGTGATTTCACCAATCGGTGGTATTCAAATTGGTGATACATTCCATGTGTTCCATAGCGAAACAGAGGTTGGTCCTGTGACCCGCAAACTTTATGATGAATTAACAGGTATCCAATTTGGTGATATTGAAGCACCAGTAGGCTGGATTGTAGAGATTGAATAATTTCGGAAGGCTTGCACTTGCAAGCTTTTCTCATTTTTTGTAGAATAGAAACAGTGAGGTTATAAAATGAGTAAAAAAGACAAAAAAATTGAAATCCAGATTGAAGATGCAACTGTTGTTGTCAATAATGAAAAATATGATGGTTACCGTCTCGTCATTGGAAAAAAAGTTATTGGTGAGATCGCAGAATTAGCTGAAAATAATTTTACAATTGTAAAAAATGGAAATGCCGAAGGCTTATATAAAATATTGGAAAAAGCAGTCGGAAATATTATTGAAAATTATAATTTAAGCAACTAAAAGTATTGTAATTGGTACTATTTTATGGTAAAATAGTGTCTGTTAGTGCACGGAGAGATAGCGAAGAGGCTAAACGCGGCGGACTGTAAATCCGCTCCTTCGGGTTCGGGGGTTCGAATCCCTCTCTCTCCATTGAACAGGATACAAAGGACGTTAAGAAATCCGTATGAAAATAGGAAACTGACGCAGTGTGCTAAACACACAAGGAAGTTTATCTTTTTCACTAGGATTTTAGTCCGTGTTCAACTAAGATACGAAGCAGTTAAAACGCCTAGTGAAATTAGGAGATTGACACTGTGTCGTAAGACACAAGGAAATCGGTCTATTTCACCCAGCGTTTAGGCTGAGTTCATTTAAGATACGAGAGATGTTCTGGTTTACCAGAAATTTCTGTAGAAAATTAGGAGACTGACGCTGAGTGTTAACACTCAAGGAAGGCTATCTATTTTCCTAAGAAATTAATCTCGAGTTCAATTTCTTGTGACTAGTAAATAAATGAATTGTATCTCTTTTTGGGGTATCGCCAAGCGGTAAGGCAAGGGACTTTGACTCCCTCATGCGTTGGTTCGAATCCAGCTACCCCAGTAAAGGTATTAGGCAAGTCCTAATTCGTCAAAGATGTCCATAAGTTGTCCTTGCGTGTGCCTTAATAAAATATATTTTTTGTTGGGTGTAGAAACCCGATTGTCGGAGGTTTATTAATAATGAACGAATTTGAAGATTTGTTGAACAGTGTAAGCGAAGTTACACCAGGTGATGTGGTAACAGCTGAAGTATTGACAGTTGACGCTGGACAAGCTAATGTTGCAATTGCAGGTACTGGTGTAGAGGGTGTGTTAACGCTTCGTGAGTTGACAAACGATCGTAATGCTGACATCAACGACCTTGTTAAAGTTGGTGAAACACTTGAGTTGCTTGTACTTCGCCAAGTTGTTGGTAAAGATACAGACACTGTTACATATCTTGTATCTAAAAAACGTTTGGAAGCTCGTAAAGCATGGGACAAGCTTGTTGGTCGTGAAGGTGAAGTTGTAACTGTCAAAGTTACTCGTGCAGTTAAAGGTGGATTGGCAGTTGAAATTGAAGGCTTGCGTGGTTTCATTCCTGCTTCAATGATTGATAGCCGTTTCACTCGTAACACTGAGCGTTTTGTAGGTCAAGAATTTGACGCTAAAATCAAAGAAGTTGATCCAGCAGAGAATCGTTTCATCTTGTCACGTCGTGATGTAGTTGAAGAAGCAGCTGCTTCAGCACGTGCTGAAGTATTCGGTAAATTGGCTGTTGGTGATGTTGTAACTGGTAAAGTTGCTCGCATTACAAGCTTTGGTGCTTTCATCGACTTAGGCGGTGTTGATGGTTTGGTTCACTTGACTGAGTTGTCACATGAGCGTAACGTATCTCCTAAATCAGCTGTTACTGTTGGTGAAGAAGTAGAAGTTAAAGTTCTTGCTATCGACGAAGTTGAAGGCCGCGTATCATTGTCATTGAAAGCTACACAGCCTGGCCCATGGGATGGCGTTGAGCAAAAATTGGCACCTGGCGATGTAATCGAAGGTAAAGTAAAACGTTTGACTGATTTTGGTGCATTCGTCGAAGTATTACCTGGTATCGACGGTTTGGTTCACATCTCACAAATTTCACACAAACGTGTTGAAAATCCTAAAGATGCTTTGACAGTAGGTCAAGACGTAACTGTTAAAGTTCTTGAAGTGAACTCAGCAGATGAACGTGTGTCACTTTCTATCAAGGCTTTGGAAGAACGTCCAGCAGCAGCTGAAGGCGAAGAAAGAGCTGAAAAACGTGCTTCACGTCCACGTCGCCAAAAACGTGAAGAAAAACGTGATTACGAATTACCAGAAACTCAATCAGGTTTCTCAATGGCTGACCTTTTCGGTGACATTGAATTGTAATTCACTTAAAAACTTGCCTCGGCAAGTTTTTCCTTTCCACCCTTAGTGTAATGGATATCACGTAAGATTCCGGTTCTTGAGATGGGGGTTCGATTCCCTCAGGGTGGACTAAATATACTTAAAAACCCTTGATTTACAAGGGTTTTTGTTATATCTGCCCCAAATATGCCCCAAATTATAGGGGGAGTTAATTTTTTACTGGAGGGATCTATGTTACATTTTGAAAATGATTATAATAAAGGGCTTCATCCTGCGCTTCTAGAAGCTATCATTGAAACAAACAATGAAGGGTTGTCTGGATATGGGACTGATCTTTATACTGTCCGTGCTGTAGAGAAAATCCGTGAAGCAACAGATTGTCCACTTGCACAAGTTACTTTCTTAGCTGGGGGGACACAAACAAACCAATTGGTCATAAATTCAATGCTTGCATCATATGAGGGAGTAATTGCTGCAGAAACAGGGCATGTGACAACTCATGAGGCAGGTGCTATTGAATTTTCAGGACATAAAGTTATGGCCTTACCGCATTCACAAGGTAAGCTAGTAGCATCAAACGTTGAACAATACATAACTGACTTTTATGCTGATGCCAATCACGAACATATGGTATTTCCTGGTATGGTCTATATTTCACATCCTACAGAATATGGCACCTTGTATACAAAACAAGAATTGAGTGACCTTGCTAGCGTTTGTAGTCACTTTCAAATTCCTTTGTATTTAGATGGAGCTCGTTTGGGATATGGTCTAGCAGCAAGGAACACAGATCTCGATTTGAAAGCAATCGCTACCTTAACAGATGTTTTCTACATCGGTGGAACTAAAATGGGAGCCTTACTTGGTGAAGCAGTTGTCTTCACTAAAAATAATCAGCCAAAGCACTTTTCAACAATTGTAAAACAACATGGAGCATTACTTGCAAAAGGTCGTGTAGTCGGTGTTCAATTCGATCGATTTTTCACAGAAAATCTATATATGGAGATTGGTCGTCATGCGATTGAAATGGCAGAGCGTTTAAAAAGAATCTTGACTGAAAAAGGATATCAATTTTATCTGCAATCACCTACTAATCAACAGTTTATCATTGTTTCGAATAAAGCCCTAAACCATTTTGACGAATTAGGAATTGTTTATAGTTTTTGGGAAAAATATGATGAGTATAGTACGGTAATTCGCTTAGCAACAAGCTGGTCTACAACTGAAGAAGATATTACTGAATTAGAAAGCTTGTTATAACATTACATTCATTTACACACATAAAATTTTTAATAAAAACGAATAAAAATACAAAAACTGTTGACAAATGTATAAATATGATTTAGAATGGCATAAACATACAAAATAAACTGTTGGTATGTTCAATATTATGATTTTTTATACAGGAGATTATTATGAAATTTAAATCAATTTATAGGTTTGCGACTATTTGTTTTGCCTCTACTATCCTTGTGGCTTGTAACTCAAGCTCAACTTCAAATACTTTGCAAAAAATTGAAGACAAAGGAAAAATTGTTGTTGCTTTGAATCCAGAATTTCCTCCGTTTGAATACAAAACCATTGTAGATGGAAAAGATACAATTGTTGGTGCAGATATTGAGCTAGCTAAAGCAATCGGGGAGGAGTTAGGAGTTGAGGTTGAATTCTCTAGCATGAGCTTTTCAAATGTATTAGCGAGTGTACAGAGCGGTAAGTCTGATATTGCCATTTCGGGTATTTCTGCAACCGAAGAACGTGCAAAAATCTATGATTTCTCTGAGGCTTATTATCAATCGGTAAACAAAATGATCATAAAGAAATCTGACGCAACTCGCTTAACAAGCATCGAGGATTTCGTTGGTACATCAATTGGAACGCAAAAGGGTACCATTCAAGAAAGTGTCGGAAAAGAAGAATTCACTGGGGCCACAATAATTAGTTTAGATAAAAATGGCGATTTGATTCAACAATTAAAGGCTGGTCAACTTGATGGTGTCATCTTTGAAGAGCCAATTGCCAAAGCCTACGTGGGGGTCAATAGTGACTTGCAAATAGTTGATATGGATATTGAATCTTCAATTTCGGATTCTTACGCGGTTGCAATGCCAAAGGGTAGTACCGAATTAAAGGAAAAAATTGACAAAGTCATTACTGAGTTAGTTGACTCTGGTAAAATGGATCAATTTGTTGAAGAGGCCTACCAGCAATCCATCAGTAATAATTAGTTGTTTTTGAGAATAAATATTCAAATCGATTGGTTGACAATTGAATAAAAATACGATAGAATATTCATTATCGAATCAAAAAAGATTGATTTGGAAATGAATGAAAAGGAACTGTTTATTAATGAAATTGAAAAAAATGCTTACTCTAGCTGCGACATTTGTCGCTACCCTATCTTTAGCTGCTTGTTCAGCAAGCTCTAGTTCGGATTCAAGCCAATCCACATTAGAAAAGATTAAAGAAAAAGGTACGTTGGTTGTTGCTACTAGTCCAGACTATGCACCATTTGAGTTTCAAGCCCTTGTTGATGGCAAGAATGAAGTCGTTGGTGCAGATATTATGCTTGCACAAAAGATTGCTGATGAATTGGGAGTAAAACTTGAAGTTTCAGCAATGAGTTTCGATAATGTCTTATCTAGTGTACAAAATGGGAAAGCTGATATTGCTATTGCTGGTCTATCATACTCAGATGAACGTGCGAAAGTTTTTGACTTCTCAGAAAGCTATTACCAAATTGCTGATGTATTGCTTATCAAAAAAGATGATGCAAATACCTTAACTTCAATTGATGCAATGTCAGGTAAAAACCTGGCTGTCCAAAAAGGTTCTACTCAGGAAACATATGCTAAATCAGAAATAAGTCAGGCTAAAATTGTTTCATTGACATTAATGGGAGAAGCAGTAAATGAACTTAAAGCTGGTAAAGTTGATGCTGTTTTGATGGATTCACCTGTCGCAGCTGGTTATGTTTCACAAAACTCAGATTTAGTCATTGCTTCAATTGAATTCCCAACTATTGATGAAAATTCAAAAGTTATTGCTCTCCCAAAAGGAAGTGATGACTTGAAAACAAGCATTGACAAGGTTATTAAAGAAGTCAAATCAAGTGGTGAATTTGATACCTTCTTAGAAAAAGCAGCTACTTATACAGCTGTTGAATAGAATACAAAAAAACTTGTAAGTCTAAAAGTAGAGACTTACAAGTTTTTTCTACTTCATTTTTTCGAAATAGAAACTAGTTAAGCGTGGCATTGTTATCGTAACACCATTCTCATTTGGATAGATACTAAATGATTCCATTGGGATGGTACTAGATGAGAAGACTAGCTTATATTCGGATTCTGCAGGCAGATCCAAATGTACGTCGAAGAGTTCTTGGTCATTAAAATTATGGATCGTTAGAATTTCTTGGTCATCACTCATACGTGAAAATGCAAAGAGATTACTATCACCATCAATTTTTATCCAATTAAACCCTTTTTCGTAGGCTTGATAATCATACTTCCAAAAGGCATCGTTTTCTTTATAGAAAGTAGATAAGGTTTTCATCATTTGATAGAAGGATTGGTGAATTGGAAATTGTAGTAAATTCCAATCCATTTCAGTATATTCATGCCATTCACGAATATGTCCCCATTCATTGCCCATAAAGAGTAATTTTTTACCAGGATGGGCAAAATAGAAGCTATAGTAGGCACGCGCCAAATTAAATTTATCTTCGTAATTTCCATCCATTTTCTCTATGATGGAGTGTTTCCCATGCACAACTTCATCATGTGAAAGTGGAAGAAGGAAATGCTCGTTTTGGTTGTAATACATTCCGAACGTTATTTCGTTTGAATGGTATTTGCGGTAGGAAGATGGGCGACCCATATATTTTAGCGTATCATTCATCCAGCCCAAATCCCATTTCATATCGAATCCTATACCGCCATCTTCTAAGGAATGGGTTACTTTTGGAAAGCTAGAAGAATCTTCTGCAATCATTAGAACACCTTTATAGTCCGTTTTAACCATTGCATTGACACGCTTGATAAAATCGATGGCAGCATGGTTTATTTTGTCTTCAGTCGTTTCCCCTCGCCAATAAAGGATATAGGATAGAGCGTCAACGCGTATGCCATCAAAATGGAAGTATTCTAGCCAATATTTCAAATTTGAAAGTAAGAAAGACTGTGTCATACCTTTACCAAGGTCAAAATTGGCAGTTCCCCACTGATGATTTTCTCGATCATGCTCATAAGGGTATTCATATAACCAACTACCATCAAACTGGTATAGACCATGTGCATCTTTACAAAAATGTAATGGAACCCAGTCTAAGATAACGCCAATCCCAGCATGATGAAGCTGATCAATTAAATATTTTAATTCGTCTGGCTTACCAAACCGACTGGTGGGACTATAATAACCTGTGACTTGATAGCCCCATGATGCGTCTAACGGGTGCTCAGTAATTGGAAGCAACTCGACATGCGTATAGTTGTTTTCTTTGAGATGCTCGATCAAAAGCGGGGTGATATCCTTATAACTATTGAAGGCCTCTATCGGAGCCCCACCCTCATTTCTATTGACGAATTTTTGCTTCCAAGATCCCAAATGCACTTCATAGATAGAGACAGGTTGTTCTTTGAAGTCATATTCCACTCTCTCATTCATCCAAGCTTGATCTTTGAATTTATAGCGTGAGTTGTAGGTGGTAGAAGCAGTCTCTGGGCGAACTTGACTGAAAAATGCGTATGGATCAGCCTTATATATTTCCCGACCGTCATGGGTAATAATCAAATATTTATAATTCTCAAGTGACTTTAATCCTTCAACATAAAGTTGAAAAACACCATCAATTTCCCACTGCATTTGATGACTTCTTTGCCATGCATTAAAATCACCAATCACAAATACCTCCCTAGCATTAGGAGCATAGACACGAAAATGGGTACCGAGTATCTTGTTTCTCTCTTTTACTATGTGTGCACCCATCTTTTCGTAAAGGGTGGTATGTTCACCGGAATTCATATAATATAGGTCTAAATCAGTAAATTCTTTCATAGCAATCTCCATTGTGCAAAAGGAGTGGACGGGGGTCTCACTCCAAATCAATCCTTATTTGTATTCTAACCACTTATTTCATGATAGAGCCAGATGTATTTTTCAGCCGAAGCAGTCCAGCTAAAGTCTCGCTTCATCGCTTGTTCAACCATCCTAAACCAATCTTCTGGCCGGTCATAGTAAGTTTGAAGGGCTAAATCGTAGACTTGACGCATACTGTAGGCATCACGTCCTCCAAAACTAAAACCAGTACCTTCTTTCGTTTCCATGTTATAAGGTGTGACGGTATCAACTAGACCACCTGTTTCACGAACCAATGGGAGTGTTCCATAGTGCATAGAAATCAGTTGGCTAATACCACATGGTTCAAACATAGATGGCATTAAGAAGAGGTCACTTGCTGCGTATATTTGATGGGCGAGTGGCTCATTGTACCCACGATAGAAGGCGAATTTATCAGGATATGCCTGTTTGAAATGATTAAAGGCATTTTCAATATCAGTTTCACCATTTCCCAATATCACAAATTGAACATGAGCTTGTAGAAGATGTCCGAGTACCTCTGTCAAAAGATAGAAGCCTTTCTGCCAGGTTAAACGTGATACAATTCCTACCAGAATGACATTCTCATCTTGTGGCAGTGCAAATTGGGCTTGTAATGCCAATTTGTTTGCTTTTTTCTCAGCTATATTTTCCAAGCTGTAATTCTTTACTAAATAGTGATCTGTTTGGCTATCCCAACTATCATAGTCTATACCATTGACAATACCGACAAGATCATGTTTACGCAACTCTAAAACGTGTTGCATATTTTCACCAAATTCTTCTGTCAGAATTTCTCGTGCGTAGGTTTCTGAAACAGTTGTTACCTTATCAGCATACAAAATTCCTAATTTCATGAAACTGATGCATTCATCATGAAAACGTGCAATACCATCCAAGTAGTAGCTGTAGTCCATGCCAAGTGCAGACCACAGTGCCTGCTTATGAAAAATACCTTGGAAGGCTAAATTATGAATGGTAAAGACATGTTTGATGCTACGGAATTCTTCGCGGTAGCTATAGAATGTACGGCATAGGAAAGGAAGTGCAGCTGTATGCCAATCATGTGTGTGCATGACATCTGGGAAGTAGTTCAGGGCTTCTAAGAGGCGACAAGTGGCATGTTGGAAATAACCAAATCGCATAGCGTCATCATCATATCCATATAATTCATCCCGTTCAAAGAAATCACGATGCTCAATGAAGTAAAAAGTCACACCATCAACGATTTGACGATAAACATTAGCCATGGATTGAATGTCGCCTGCTCGCACATCAAAGCTTGATACAAAGTCAAAGTCGGAATGATTGTGCATTGCAATCTTTTTATAAAGAGGAAGGACAACCCTTACATCCAGACCTTGCTTAACAAGTTCTTTAGGAAGTGAACCGATAACATCAGCTAAACCACCAGTTTTGATGAATGGAAGTCCCTCAGATGCAACAAAGAGAACAGATTTTTTAGTCATATCAACTCCTAAATGATTTGATGAGGTTTCAGGTATGCAGGGGAAGTTTGACTTCCTTTGATGTCAATTGGGTGGATAATTTTAGTGGCTTTATCAACAATGGCATTTTCAATATTTGCACCCGTCTTAATGGTCACACCATTGAGAATGATTGAGTTCTTTATCACGACACCCTCTTCAATGACAACATCACGGTCAATGACAGAATTTTCAACTTGACCATTGATATTCGCTCCATTTGCAACAATACAGCCTTTTACTTCAGCTAATGGACCATACAAGGTAGGAGAGGAGTCACTCGTCTGTGTATGGATAGGCCAGTCATGTTTGAAGAGCAATTTACGGGTATCCCGTTGAAGCAACTCCAGCTGAGTTGTAAAATAGGCTTCCACGCTGTTGATACAAGCAACAAAATCTCGATGAGCATATCCCATGATTTTGTATTGGTCCACAACATCTCTTAGAATATCTTTAAGCCAGTATAAAGAAGAAACCTTATTCGCACGTTGAATCAATTCGATAAAGGTCGTACGTTTCATGAAGTAAGCTTCTAATGAAACCGAGCGATTCTTGTATTTGCCATGATTTTCTTCAAATGCAATCACTCGACGGTCATCACCGAATTTCAACGTTTGACAGCCGATGAAATTTTCCTTCGCATCTGAAACGTTTTTATAGAGTACAGTGATGTCAGCTTCGTTTGCGATATGTTCCTCCAATACTTTTGAAAAATCTTGACTATAGATAAAGTAAGAAGGAGCGATTAAGACATATTCCTTCGTAGAGCTTTCGATATAATGGATATTTTCAGAAAATGCGTTAACATCATGCTGATAAACTGAGTTTGGATCTATCACACTGTTAAGCAAGCGTAATGAGCCACGTTTACTGTTGATGTTGTAGTGTTTACCGGTACCCACGTGCTGAATGGTAGAACGCATTCTTGCAGGCATATAAACTTGAAATTCAGTAATGCCTGAGTTAGACATATTTGATAGCACAAAGTCGATTAGACGGTAGCGACCTAGGAAGCTAAAAGCTTGAACACCACGGTGACTCATAACGTCACCAAAATGCACATTGTTTCCTTCAATATTTACAATTCCGAGTGTATTTCTTAGCATAGCATTCCTTTCTTACTTACTTACATTTTTGTCAACCAAAAGAATTTTATCAAGAGTTCCTGAAAGTTTTACATTATCAGCAATTTTCACATCCTCAGCAACAATGACATAGTCAAGCTCTGTGCCTTCACCAATCACTGATCCCGGTAACAGAACAGAGTTTTTAACAACCGCATCCTTATTTACCTGAACATCGTTTGAAATAACGGAATGTTCAACATAACCATCAATAACGGCCCCTTTATCAATATAGGCAGATTTAACAGTTGCAGAAGCACTAATAACTTGGGCGGGTGAACCTTTGTCTTCAGAGTAAATTCTCCAAGTTCTGTCGGACAAATCTAAATCACCAGAATGGTCAATTAAGTCCATATTTGACTCCCATAGGCTATTCACTGTACCAACATCTTTCCAATAACCTTGGAATGGATGGGCAATAAGAGTACGGCCATCTGAAAGATATTTTGGAATAATATCGTGACCAAAGTCGTGTGTAGAAGTTTCTAATTTATCATCTTCTTGTAGATATTTTTTAAGGGTTTTCCAGGTGAAAATATAAATCCCCATCGAAGCCAGGTTGCTCTTTGGATTCTCTGGTTTCTCTTCAAATTCTTGGATGCGGTATTCTTCATCGGTATTCATGATACCAAAACGCGAAGCCTCTTTGATAGGGACTTCAATAACGGCGATAGTAGCATCCGCTTTCTTATGAATATGCGTATCAAGGAGTTTTTCATAGTTCATCTTGTAGATATGGTCACCAGATAAAATAAGTACATACTCAGGATCATGGAGATCAATAAAGTCAATGTTTTGCGTAATCGCATCAGCTGTTCCTTTATATAATCCAAAACCTTCGATTTTTTCACTCGGTGGCAATACAAAGACACCAGATCCTTGTACATCAAGTCCCCAACGTTGTGATTGAGCAACATATGAATTCAAGAGAACAGGCTCATACTGGGTTAAAACACCAACAATATCAATACCTGAGTTGGCACAGTTACTAAGTGGAAAATCGATGATACGATATTTTCCCCCAAATGCGACTGCTGGTTTAGCGACTTTTTTAGTCAACCCTTCTAGACGGGTTCCCCGTCCACCAGCAAGGATCATAGCTAACATTTTATTTTGAGCCATCTAACCACTCCTTTGTATTTGATACATGTATTATAGCACAGAATGAAAAAAAATGAAAGCGTTTCACTATTGTAAAATGAAAAAATTTCAATTATTTTACGAAACACTTTCACAAATATATTATATTAAATTCATAGGCATAAAAATTTAAATTTTATCGAATTTTACTTCCTCAAGAAGAAACTCTATAAATTTTTCACCCATATCAGAAAGAACTGCCTTTTCATGCTTGATATAGACCAATTCAATTTCATCATCATATTCTAGAGGGATTGAAACGATATTATCTCCGTTCAAATTGGAGTTAAGAATACCTGTTGCAATAGTGTAGCCATCAAGTCCAATTAACAAATTAAAAAGAGTTGCACGGTCAGAGACAACGATTGACTTTTTATGGTGTTCTTGAGATAAAATTTCTTCTGAGAAGTAGAAGGAGTTATGAATCCCTTGTTCGTAGCTGAGATAAGGGAAATCAACTAAGTCAGACAGTTTGATTGATTTCTTAGAGGCAAGGGGATTGGTTTTACTAACAAAAATATGAGGACTTGCTGTAAAAAGATATGTATGAGACAAGCGATAATCATCTAGTAATTTGAGAAGAACCTCACGATTATAGCTATTCAAAAAAAGTACACCTATCTCAGAACGGAAATTCTTCACGTCATCAATAATTTCCCAAGTCCGTGTTTCCCTTAAGAATAGTTCATAGTTTTCCATCTCTGTTTCCTTTAACAAGGAAACGAAAGCATTTACGACAAAAGCATAGTGCTGGGAAGACACACTGAATAATTGTCGTTTGGCATTCGGATTTTTATAGCGGTCTTCCAATAATTCAGTCTGTTCAACAATCTGCCGTGCGTAAGAAAGAAATTCCATCCCGTCCTTTGTTAAGGTAATTCCTTTGGGGTTTCGATGGAATATTTTGATATTCATTTCTTTTTCAAGATCTCGCACAGCGTTTGAAAGACTTGGTTGTGTGATAAATAATTGTTTGGCAGCTTCATTCATACTGCCTGTTTCAGCGATTTTGATAATGTAAAATAATTGTTGAATTCTCATAATTCTATTTTAACATGAAAATTGACAAATGATATGAAAAAATGTATAATGCTGAAAATAATAACCTTTAACTGAGTCCAGAGAGGCGAAGAAGGGAACGTGATAAAAAGGACAGATTCTGTCTTCTTTTCGTGTAACCTTGCTAGCCAGCAAGGTTTTTTCTCTGCACCGACTTTCTTGTATTCTGAGAATTATAGAATAGGGGAAAAATGATTTTAAAAGAACAAATGTTACTTGTTGAACAAGTTCAACTTGCACCGCGAATTTTTTCAATGATTTTGCAAGGAGAGATGGTTTCCGAAATGAGGATTGGACAATTTATCCATATTCGGGTTCCAAATGATGCAATGCTCTTGCGGAGACCGATTTCCATTTCTGAAATTGATTATGGTAGGTCCCAATGTCGGATTATTTACCGTGTGGAGGGTCTTGGGACAGATGTTTTCTCAAACATGGTTGCAGGGGATTATTTGGATGTCATGGGGCCACTCGGAAATGGTTTTGAGATTGATTTTCTCAAAGACGGTGATGCGATACTTATTATTGGTGGTGGCATCGGTGTTCCTCCTCTGGTGGAGGTAGCAAAACAAGCTGCGAAGCGTGGTGCTAAGGTCACGTCAGTGATTGGCTTCGCCACTAAAGAAGCTGTGATTTTGGAGGAGGAGTTGGCGAAGTATGGCTCTGTTCATGTCACAACAGATAATGGTTCCTATGGAATTAAAGGTTCTGTGGCAACAGTAGTGGAGCAGCTGACAAATGACTTTTCTGCCATCTATTCCTGTGGAGCGCCTGGTATGATGAAGTATGTTGACCAACGGTTCCAAGATCATCCACATGCTTACCTCTCACTTGAAGCCCGCATGGCTTGTGGGATGGGCGCTTGCTATGCCTGTGTTGTCAAACCAAAGGGAGGACAAGAGCACGAGAACAAGCGCGTCTGCAAAGAAGGTCCAGTGTTTGAGACTGGAAGTCTGGTTTTATAGGAGGACAACATGGAGAAACGTTTAGCGATTTCCTTACCAGGTTTAGAATTAAAAAATCCCATTATTCCTGCATCTGGTTGTTTTGGTTTTGGTCAAGAGTATGCAGATTATTATGACCTTAACCAGCTTGGATCAATTATGATTAAAGCGACCACTCGTCATCCTCGCTATGGCAATGCGACTCCCCGTGTTGCGGAAACTCCAGCAGGTATGCTCAATGCCATTGGCCTTCAAAATCCTGGTGTTGATGCCGTCTTGTCCGAAAAACTCCCCTGGTTGGAACAGCATTTTCCAGATTTGCCTATCATTGCCAATGTAGCTGGTTTCTCAAACGAAGAATATGCCTACGTTTCAGGAAAAATTTCAAAGGCTCCGAATGTGAAGGCAATTGAGCTAAACATTTCTTGTCCCAATGTAGACCATGGTAACAATGGTCTTCTAATAGGACAGGTGCCAGAATTAGCTTATGAAGCTGTAAAAGCAGCAGTTACAGCATCATCCTTGCCAGTCTATGTCAAACTCACACCGAGTGTAGCTGATATTACCCTTTTGGCTAAAGCGGCTGAGGATGCAGGTGCAAGTGGCTTAACGATGATCAATACCCTAGTTGGTATGCGATTCAATTTGAAAACTCGACAACCGATTCTGGCAAATGGTACGGGTGGAATGTCTGGCCCAGCTGTGTTTCCAGTTGCACTCAAGCTCATCCGTCAAGTCGCTCAGATGACGAATCTTCCTATCATAGGAATGGGCGGTGTAGATTCGGCAGATAAAGCCCTTGAAATGATGATTGCAGGCGCAGCGGCTATCGGTGTGGGAACGGCGAATTTCACGGACCCATTTGCTTGTCCAAAGATTATTCAAGACTTGCCAAAACGCATGGAAGTTTATGGTATTGATTGTTTGGAACAGTTACGGAAAGAGATTCGTACAAGCTTGAGTCAAGATTGACAAGCTTCGTATAAAAGAGTAATATTAAAGAAACTAACTCCTTTAACTATGTCCAGAGAGGCTGGGAAGGTGTCATGTAAATTGCTTGAAAATGTATTGTTCAGGCTGACTTCGTGTACAACCCTGTCTCAATTGGCAGGGTTTTTATGCATATTTGAAAGGATTTTATGAAAGAGAATCGACCAATTATTGCCCTAGATTTTGCAAGCAGAACAGAAGTGCAAACTTTCCTAGAACAGTTTCCGAGCCAAGAAAAACTATTTGTAAAGGTAGGAATGGAACTATACTATGCGGAAGGCCCTGATATCATTCACTATTTGAAAGACTGCGGTCACAGTATTTTCTTAGACTTGAAACTTCATGATATTCCCAATACCGTTGAGTCTGCGATGCGAGTATTGGCAAAACTCGGTGTGGATATGACAAATGTTCACGCTGCTGGTGGTGTGGAGATGATGCAGGCAGCTCGTAGAGGATTAGGGGAGGATGCGATTTTAATCGCTGTTACTCAGTTGACCTCAACTTCTGAAGAGCAGATGAGAAAGGACCAGAATATTCAAACCAGCTTACAGGATGCAGTAGTGCATTATGCTCAAAAGGCTCAAGAAGCAGGTTTAGACGGGGTTGTCTGTTCCGCTCATGAGGTGGCTTTGATTAAAGATGCTACAAGTTCTGATTTTGTGTGCCTGACGCCAGGGATTCGTCCGACTGGCGGTGAAGTAGGCGATCAAAAACGAGTCATGACACCAGCAGATGCTGCTCGAATCGGTAGTAATTATATCGTAGTAGGTCGACCGATTACAAAATCAGAAGATCCTTACCAGACCTATTTGTCTATTAAAGAGGAGTGGAATCGTGGATGAGGTTTATCAGGTTATCATTGATAGACCTCTCGGGTATATTGATAAATTTGGCAACCAGTACCCTATCAATTACGGCTATGTTCCAAATCTATTGGCTGGAGATGGTGAAGAGCAAGATGTTTACATCATTTCCAAAGCTGTTCGGCAGCCCTTGACAGCTTTCGAGGGGAAATTGGTTGCAATTATCCATCGTAGAGATGATGTTGAGGATAAATGGGTTCTGACAGGTCTTGATGAAAAACTTACCGTGACAGAAATAAAAGAGAAAACCAATTTCATTGAACAGTATTTTGATTCATGGATTGAAATGGTGGACTAGGAGAAGTCTGTAAGAATTCAACAGGGATAAATATAGTTTTTTGTAGGGTTCATAGATTGAACCAATACTTTAGGAGTGACAGGCTATTTGGCGGGATGGTCATGTTGGAATGGTACGCATTTAGAAGGAGGTCTATTATGACATTAGCAACAGAAATCGCATCACACTTATTGGATATTAAGGCAGTTCATCTGCGTCCTGAAAAGCCATTTACATGGGCATCAGGTATCAAATCCCCTATCTATACAGATAATCGTATTACACTATCTTATCCTGAAACTCGAAATCTGATCGAAGATGGCTTTGTTCAACGAATTGAAGAGGAATTTCCTGAGGTTGAGGTGATTGCCGGAACTGCCACGGCCGGTATCCCACATGGTGCCATCATTGCAGATCGGATGAATTTACCATTTGCCTATATTCGAAGCAAACCAAAAGATCATGGTGCAGGTAATCAATTAGAAGGTCGCATCATCAAGGGACAAAAAATGGTGGTTGTTGAAGACCTGATTTCTACTGGAGGATCTGTACTAGATGCCGTAGCAGCAGCTGAGCGTGAAGGTGCTGAAGTGATTGGTGTGGTAGCTATTTTCACATATGAGTTGCCAAAGGCAGAACGAAATTTTGACAACGCTGGCGTGAAATTGGTGACACTCAGCAATTATTCAGAGTTAATCAAGGTTGCAAAAGTGCAAGGTTACATTAGTGCGGATGGTTTAGATTTACTTAAAAAGTTTCGTCAAGATCAAGAAACTTGGCAAGAAAAGTAAGATGTTAAGGAATTGACTGTTTTTTGGGAACTCAACTTGCAAAGTGGTATAATGGACTTCTAAGAATAGTGAAGATATACAGAAAGATTCTTTGAGGGAGTTAAAATGATTTCAGTTATTGTACCATGCTTTAATGAGGAAGAAACGATTCATTATTTTTATCAGGCGATGGAAAAGGTCCGAATAAAAATGAATGAGGAGTTTGAATATATTTTTGTCAATGATGGTTCTAAAGATAGTACTTTATCCATTTTACGTTCATTATCTGTGCAAGATCGGTCTGTGCGTTATCTTTCATTTTCTCGTAATTTCGGCAAAGAAGCTGCCCTTTTTGCGGGTCTCGAGGCAGCCAATGGTCATTTAGTAACAGTCATGGATGCTGACTTACAAGACCCACCTGAAATGTTGATGGAAATGAAGCAAATGCTTGACGATGATTCAGACTTGGATTGTGTGGGAACTCGACGTGTCAGTCGTGACGGTGAACCACTGATTCGTAGTTTTTTTGCAACATTATTCTACAAATTGATGAATAAAATCAGCCAGGTCGAGGTCGTTGACGGTGCACGTGATTTCCGTCTCATGCGGCGTCATATGGTTGATGCCATCCTTTCTGTTTCTGAATATAACCGTTTTTCCAAAGGCTTATTTGCTTGGGTAGGTTTTAAAACAGAATACCTGCCCTATAAAAATGTTGAGCGTGTTGCTGGTGAAACTAGTTGGTCTATATGGAAGTTACTGTCTTACTCCATTGAAGGAATTATCAACTTTTCGGATACACCTTTAAATATAGCATCCTACACAGGATTCTTTACATTCTTGTTGTCACTGGTTTTAATGGTTTTCGTAGTCATCAAAACCTTGGTATTCGGTGATCCGACAATTGGCTGGCCATCGACTATCTGTATTATCTTATTTTTAGGTGGCCTGCAGTTGATGACTATTGGTATACTCGGTAAATATTTGGCAAAAATTTTCTTGGAAACGAAGAAACGTCCGATTTACATTGTTAAAGAGAGAAGTTCAAACTAGGAGTGATGTATGGAACATTCGGCTTGGCACGAACCGATAAAGGCACAGTTGCCAGATCATTATTTTAACAAAATCAATCAATTCTTAGATCAAGTTTATGCCAGTGGTACCATCTATCCGCCTCGAGATAAGGTATTTGCTGCTATTCAGGCAACAGAATTGAAAAATGTCAAGGTAGTTATATTAGGTCAGGACCCCTATCACGGACCTGGTCAGGCACAGGGCTTATCGTTTTCAGTTCCGAACTCGGTGGCAGCTCCGCCATCTCTTCAAAACATCTTAAAAGAATTGAGGGATGATATTGGAGTCAAGGAAGACCATGATTTGACAGCATGGGCGGAACAAGGTGTGCTTTTGCTCAATGCTTGTTTAACTGTTCCAGCAGGTCAGGCAAATGGGCATGTAGGGCAAATCTGGGAGCCTTTTACGGACGCTGTTATTAAGGTGGTCAATAGCTTAGACCAACCTGTCGTCTATATTCTTTGGGGTGCCTATGCTCGCAAGAAAAAAGTGCTGATAACCAATCCAAAACATCTGATTGTTGAATCTGCTCATCCTAGCCCACTTTCAGCTTATCGAGGTTTCTTTGGAAGCAAACCCTTCTCCCAAGCAAATGCTTTTTTAACGTCTCATGGAAGTACGGGAATTAATTGGCTCCAATAATTGTTATTTGGTCATACAAGGAGAATAAGAATGTTATTAGTGAAAAATGGTCGTGTTTTAGATCCTCAAACTGGACTAGATAAAACTTGCGACATCTTGATAGATGGAAAGAGAATCGTAAAAATTGCGGAGTCAATTTCTGCTGACGTTGAACAAGTGCTTGATGCAACAGGATTAGTCGTTGCCCCTGGTTTGGTTGATGTTCATGTTCATTTTCGTGAGCCTGGTCAGACCCATAAAGAAGATATTCACACAGGAGCCTTAGCAGCCGCAGCTGGTGGCTTTACTTCTGTTGTCATGATGGCTAACACTAATCCGACGATTTCTACAGTAGAAACTCTGAATGAAGTCCTGGAATCTGCTAAAAAAGAAGCCATCCATATTTATAGTGTGGCAACTATTACCAATCAATTTGATGGGCAAAATCTGACCGATTTTTCCGCCTTATTGGAAGCTGGAGCGGTCGCCTTTTCGGACGACGGTATTCCTTTGACAAATGCTGGTGTGGTTAGAAAAGCTATGAAATTAGCCAAAGTGCAGGGCTGTCTCATCAGTCTGCATGAAGAAGACCCTGACCTGAATGGTGTCTTGGGACTCAACGAGCAAGTGGCCGAAAAACATTTTCATGTTTGTGGTGCAACTGGCGTAGCAGAATACAGTATGGTCGCTCGCGATGTCATGATTGCCTATGAAACGGGTGCGCGTGTTCATATCCAGCATTTATCCAAAGCTGAGTCGGTCAAGGTGGTTGAATTTGTTCAAGGTCTCGGAGCAAATGTTACAGCAGAAGTAGCACCCCAACATTTTTCACGAACAGAAGACTTACTTCTAACAAAAGGTGCCAATGCCAAGATGAATCCGCCGTTACGCTTGGAGAGTGATCGGTTGGCAGTGATTGAAGGATTGAAAACTGGTGTTATCTCTGTTATTGCAACGGATCATGCTCCTCATCACGCGGATGAAAAAAATGTAGAAGATCTCACAAAGGCTCCATCAGGTATGACAGGATTGGAAACATCGCTTTCACTTGGCCTGACTCACTTGGTAGAAGAAGGACACTTGACGCTCATGCAATTGCTGGAAAAAATGACTATTAATCCTGCCAAGCTCTACGGTCTTGATGCTGGCTATCTTGCGGAAAACGGTCCTGCAGACCTTGTTATTTTCAATCCAGATGCAAATCGAACAGTCACAGCTGATTTTGCGTCAAAATCTGCAAACTCCCCATTTATCGGTGATACTTTGAAAGGCGATGTCTACTTTACAATTTCAGATGGAAGAATCGTTTATCATAAAAAATAAAAGCATATGGAACTGTAGCCAACTTGGTTGCAGTTTTTTTATCGTTAAAGCCACATTTATATGCATCATATAGGAAGTCAAGTCTTGCTGAGATGGAAATGATTGTGGAAGTGTTCGAAATATTTCCAGGTATTCTAACGAAAATTTCAACAGTGTCATTTCAAATATCTGTTTAAACAATAAGGAAATCGTTCCAAAATTCATTTTTGAATACCTCAATGCCATTCTAATACAAACATTTTACGAACATTTTAACTATGATAACGAATTCAATGTTTTTGTTTTTAGATAGAGAAGTGTATAATAACTATATAACTCACTTAAGAAAGGTCGATTTATGAAAAAGAAAGATTTATTATTGCCTGTGTTGTCTACCTTGTTGTTGTCGCCAGTGATGTTGGCTCAATAAGCTCAAGCTGATGAAGTACAGACTGCAGATACCTCATCAACTATTGTCCAACAGACTGAAACTACAGGGACAAGTGCAAGTGTTTCTAATTCAGCTTTAAATACTCCAGAGACAGGATCATCTGGTTCAACAACAGATGGGGCAACTGCTGATGCAGTGGCTATCGAAGCTAGTACCCCGATTGAAACTGCTGCCTCTAGTACGGCTACTGATTCAATTGAAGCATTTATCATTCACACAAACGACGTTCATGGTCGAATTCTTGAAGAAAAAGGCGTAATCGGTGATGCCAAGGCTGCTGCGGTCATTGAAAAAGAACGTAGTAAAGTTGAAAATACAATTGTGGTGGATGCTGGTGATGACTTCCAAGGACTGCCAATTTCCAACTCTACAAAAGGTGAAGACAGAGCCAATATCATGAACCAAGTCGGCTATGATGCCATGGCTGTTGGTAACCATGAATTTGACTTTGGGATGGATCAAGCAATCAAATACAAAGAGACCTTGAACTTCCCACTATTGAGTGCTAACACTTACGTTAATGGCACTCGTGTTTTTGAAGCTTCAACCATCATTGATAAAACGCCAACTGTTGTCGGTGATGAATTTGTAGTCATTGGGGTAACAACACCAGAAACTGCTATAAAGACACACCCAAAAAATATTGAAGGTGTTACATTTGCAGATCCTATTACCGAAGTAAACAAGGTCATTGATGAAGTAGAAGCACGTGCACTTGCTGATAATCGTGTCTATAACAACTACATCATTCTTGCGCACTTAGGTGTTGATGCGACAACTCCTGTAGAGTGGAGAGGTTCAACACTTGCAGAAGCCTTATCACAAAATAGCAAACTTGCTGGCAAACGTGTGATTGTTATTGATGGCCATTCCCATACTGTTCAATCTGCTACATATGGTGACAATGTAACCTATAACCAGACAGGTTCCTATTTGAATAATATTGGTAAAGTTACCTTAAAATCTGAACAATTATTGGGTGAAGCAAGTCTTATTTCTGCTGCAGATACGGCCTCTGTGACACCAGATGCTTTAATCACTGAGCTTGTGAATGAAATCAAAGCAAAATATGAAGCTGAAAATGCTCAAGTAGTGATTGAAAACAATCCAGTTGAATTGAATGGTGAGCGTTCAAATGTTCGTGTACGTGAAACTAACTTAGGTAATGCTGTTACAGATGCTATTTACGCATATGGTCAAACAGGTTTCTCAAATAAAACTAGCCTTGCTGTGACAAACGGCGGTGGTCTTCGTGCAACTATTGCTAAAGATCAACCTGTTACAAAAGGTGATATTATTGCAGTTTTACCATTCGGTAATATCATTTCACAAATTACAGTGACTGGTCAGCAAATTCAAGATATGTTTACCAAGTCATTGTCATCTGCCCTGCAAACTGACAAAGAAACAGGCAAATTCATCCTAGATGAAAACGGAGCGCCTCTCTTTGAGGCAAGTGGCGGTTTCTTGCAAATCTCTGGTGCAACAGTATTTTATGATCCAACTTTACCAGTTAAAGAACGTGTCCTTCTTATTGGCATCTTAAATCCTGAGACCGGAAAATATGATGACTTGGATTTAGAAAAAACGTATTATCTCGCTACAAATGATTTCTTAGCTGCAGGTGGGGATGGCTACACAATGCTTGGTGGTGTTCGCGAAGAAGGTCCGTCAATGGATAGTGTATTTGCAGATTACCTAAAAACTGCTGACCTATCAGCCTATGCAGACATCAATCCATATTCTCGAATTATTCCTGTAGATTCTACCTTGAATACTGATGAAGATGGTTATCCTGACTTCATCGAAGTCATTGTTGGTACAGATCCTGAAAATGCAGCTTCAAACCCAGATTCCACTTCAACTGAGTCACCAAATCAAGGCTCAAATGGATCTACATCAGACAATAAGGCTCCTGTTGACACGCCTAAGGAAAAAGATGGCAAATCTGAAACTGTAAAAGGCAATGAAATTCTCAAAAAAGCACCACTGGCTAACGGAACCACTCCTGTTGCCAAGTCGGGAGTTTTACCAAATACTGGAGATCAATCAAGTCTTGGACTCAGCTTATTTGGTTTAGGACTCGCTGGACTGGCAATGGCTCTACGTCGTAAAGAAGAAATGTAAGCAATTTTTTTGAAACAGGGTCTTCGGACTCTGTTTTTTAATGGAGGAACTATGCAAACTGTATTTCAATATCAAAGAGAAGGCAAACGTGAACCAATCTCATCCTATGTCGTGCTCAGTAACTCACCACGCCGTAAGGAGTTATTAAAATTCTTGAAACCACACATTACCTCTGTTGAAGTGGACGAACGAGGAATTGAAGAATATTTTATGAACCAATTTGCTTCCGATGATTTTCTCACTCGGGCAGCTAAAACGTGTTGTGAGATTTCCAAGGCCAAGTCTGAGATCAAGTTGGCCCCAGAACATCTCTATATTTCGGCAGATACAATTGTAATCGCAGACGAACAGATTTTTAATAAACCAAAAGATTTGACCGAGGCTGAAGAGATGTTTCGATCCTATTTTGGCAAGAGTCATTATGTGGTGACCTCAGTTTGTCTACGAACGTCGCAATCACTGGATGTTTTCTATACGCTGGCACAGATTGATTTTGTTGACTATTATTCCGCACTAGAGGAGCTAATTCAGTCCTATATTTTTGAAAAGCAACCACTTGACAAGGCAGGTGCCTATGGTATTCAGGAGCTGGATCCACGATTTGTGGCGAGTATTTACGGGGATGTTCATACCATTATCGGTCTTCCAGTAGCAGAAGTATCTCGCAGGATATTTGACGACAGCGATTTTGAAAATAGCAGAGCTGGCAGTCTGGTTTGTGGTATAATGGAGGACGAATAGGAGAGTTTATGAGTGTCGACATTGAAAAATACAAGCAATTGGCCCTGCAGAAGCAAGGAGAACACCGAAAATTTCTAGCAAATCTCAAGAAAAGAGCGCCTAAGAATTTAGACAGAATCGTACAGGACATTCACGCAGAAGTCTTTTCTGAAATTGATTGTACAGAATGTGCAAACTGTTGCAAAACATTGGGCCCACTTTTTACCGAAGCTGATATTACTCGCATTGCCAAACATCTTCGTATGAAACTACCTGTTTTCGAAGAGATGTATTTGCGAGTAGACGAAGATGGAGATAAGGTATTTCAGGCAATGCCTTGCCCATTCCTAGGTGGAGATAATCTTTGTAGCATCTATGATGCGAGACCAAAAGCTTGCCGAGAATTTCCTCATACCGATCGCAAAAAAATCTATCAAATCAACAATTTAACCATAAAAAACTCCTTGATTTGCCCCGCAGCTTATCTCTTTGTTGAAAAACTGCGGGAAAGAATCAGTTAATTTTTCCCATTCCTACTTGGTTCTACTACTTCGGATTTTTTTCGAAAACTTCCAGACTAATTTTCAAACTTTTGTTGCAAACGCTTGCTTATTGCGTTATAATATCTTATATATCTCATAGATAGGAGAACTTCGTGAAACAATATAAGAATTACATCTTTGATTTTTATGGTACTCTAGTAGATATTGTAACGGATGAAAACAAGTTGGAATTATGGGAAAAGCTGGCTGCTATCTATAATTCCTTTGGATGTTCTTATGGTGCTAGACAGCTGAGAAGTGCATTCCAAGAAACCGCGAATGAAGCAGAGCTTGATTTGATCCGGATCAGTCCTTACCAATATGTCGAAATTGACTTAGAGAAAGTATTTGTTCAATTACTGACTGATACCAAATATGGACGGGAAACCCAAAATAAGCCTGCTGATTTAAAGACTTTCGGACAAATGGTAGCTACCGTATTCCGGGTCCTTTCTCGTGAAAAATTAGAAGCTTATCAGTATACCTTAGCTACCCTAGAGGAACTACAAAATAGGGGTGCACGATTGTTTATCTTATCCAATGCTCAGCGAATATTTACCCAAGCTGAGATTGAACTAACAGGGTGCGCAACCTTTATGGAGAAAATTTATATTTCCTCAGATTATCGCATTAAGAAACCTGAACCCGAATTTCTGCTAGGTTTAATGGGTGAAAATCAGTTAAATCCAGCTGAAACAGTCTTTGTCGGTAATGACTTGACTTCAGACATTGCTATTGCTCAAGCTGTTGGAATTGATGGTGTCTTAGTGAATACTTTCCCTTACAGTCCTGATGAGATCTTTGCTTACCAAGAAAAAGGTTGGGACTTTACGATTATCAATGATATTATTGAACTGATTCGTTAGATGATAACCCTAAGAACTACCTTCATCAATTTGGAAGTAGTTCTTTTGATTTTCTCATTTTCTATTTTTCAAGAAGGGACATACTTTGAAATAAACTATTCAAGAACTTTTAGACAATTATCGACAAGCGGTTTTATACAAAGATAAAGAATTGATGATTTCCCTTTATCATCATGACATTTTTATCTATGATGTTGCTGGCCAATGGGCGCTTAAAGTCAAACAAGAATTAATTGCAATGGTTGAGGATTGGTTTAAAGTCATTTCCCTAGGTGAAGTAGTGGTTGAATTTTCAAATCTAACCATCAAGTCTTCCCATTACTGTGGCTTTGCCTATTTTGATGCAACTTTTTCAAAACTAAAAAATGAAGTGGTAGTGCAATCTGTTATTGAGCGATTTACACTCTGTTTGGTGTTTGAGGATGGCTGGAAAATAATACACCAGCATGCTAGCCACCCACTAGAAGTTTCTCATACTTGATAATACATAAATATAATTATGTAATTAATCGATATTTTTTCAATAAGAGTCATTACTAACTTTCAAGGTAAATTTTTGATATACTATTTAGGAA
The DNA here is from genome assembly GCF_049893385.1 of Streptococcus sp. VTCC 12905. NCBI lineage: Bacteria > Bacillati > Bacillota > Bacilli > Lactobacillales > Streptococcaceae > Streptococcus > Streptococcus sp. VTCC 12905. The sequence continues at coordinate 72,146 of NZ_JBMVJC010000007.1, forward strand.
TAAAAAATTAGAAAGGTTCTGTTTTGGGTCATCCCCAAACAGTAGCCAGATATTCTGGCTAGAGGTATTAGTTTCATGTCTCAAACCCACATTAATGTTATCGGAGCTGGATTGGCTGGCTCAGAAACTGCTTATCAGATTGCCAAACGCGGCATTCCTGTCAAACTCTACGAGATGCGTGGTGTCAAGCCGACTCCTCAGCACAAGACAGACAAGTTTGCTGAGTTGGTTTGTTCCAATTCATTCCGTGGTGATAGTTTGACCAACGCTGTCGGCCTTCTTAAGGAAGAGATGCGTCGTTTGGATTCCATTATCATGCGAGCTGGTGAAGCCCACCGTGTGCCTGCTGGGGGTGCCATGGCCATGGACCGTGAGAATTTCTCTCAAGCAGTCACTGATGAGATTCACAACCACCCACTGATTGAGGTGATTCGTGAGGAAATTACAGAGATTCCTGATGATGCTATTACAGTTATCGCGACGGGACCTTTGACATCTGACGCCTTGGCGGAGAAGATTCACGCGCTTAATGGTGGCGACGGTTTTTACTTCTACGATGCGGCAGCACCGATTGTCGACAGTTCGACTATTAACATGGACTTGGTTTATCTTAAGTCTCGTTACGACAAGGGAGAAGCTGCCTATCTCAATGCTCCAATGAACAAGGAGCAGTTCACTGCTTTCTATGAGGCCTTGATTTCAGCCGAAGAGGCGCCGCTCAATTCCTTTGAAAAAGAAAAATACTTTGAAGGCTGTATGCCTATTGAAGTCATGGCCAAACGTGGAATCAAAACCATGCTATATGGCCCAATGAAGCCAGTCGGTCTGGAATACCCTGAAGATTACAAGGGACCACGTGATGGCGAATACAAGACACCGTACGCAGTTGTTCAGCTCCGTCAGGACAACGCAGCAGGTAGTCTTTACAACATTGTAGGCTTCCAGACCCACCTTAAGTGGGGTGAGCAGAAGCGTGTCTTCCAGATGATTCCAGGACTCGAAAATGCTGAATTTGTCCGTTATGGTGTCATGCACCGCAATTCCTACATGGATTCGCCAAACTTATTGGAACAGACCTTTGCGACCAAGAAAAATCCAAATCTTTTCTTTGCAGGTCAAATGACAGGAGTAGAAGGCTATGTCGAGTCTGCTGCCTCTGGCTTAGTGGCTGGTATAAATGCTGTTCGCCGCTTCCGTGGCGAAGACCCAGTCATCTTCCCACAGACCACAGCCATCGGAGCTCTGCCATTTTACATCACCCACACCGAAAGCAAGCACTTCCAGCCTATGAATGTCAACTTTGGTATCATCAAGGAGCTGGACGGACCGCGTATCCGCGATAAGAAAGAGCGTTATGAAGCAATAGCAGAGCGTTCCCTCAAGGACTTGGAAGAGTTTTTGACGGTTTAAGCCGATAGTTTTCCGACGAAAAGTATCGGGAAAACTTGGATGGTAGATGGTAAACTGATAGGGAAAGGGGAAGTTGATGATAAAAGAGTTCAATGCAACCGTACGTTACCTAGAGTCCGTTTTAGAAAGCGAAATCGATGAACGGAAATTTTTGCTCATATCAGGATATTCCGTTCCCATGTTTAGTCGTCTCTTTTCGATTCTGACAGATATGTCCTTGTCAGAATACGTTCGGTTACGAAAGTTGACGCGAGCTGCTATGGACATTCGTGAAGGACAGGCAAAGATTATAGATATAGCCCTTAAATATGGGTATGAATCTTCGGATTCTTTTGCCTTTGCCTTCAAACAATTTCATCAGATTTCTCCTAGTCAAGTGCGTAAGGGGTTGCCTTTTAAGGTCCTCTTACCCTTGCAACTATCATTAACCATCCAAGGAGGTAAAGAAATGGAAGTTCGTATTGAAAAGAAGGCTAGTTTTACAGTTGCTGGACTTCTTCGCACAGCAATCAGTAACGAAGTGTGTCCGCAGGTATGGGAAGACTTGTTCAAGAACCATTCTTATGAAGAGTTAGCTGCTCTAGGAAGTGGGCGGTCCTTTGGAGTTTGTACATTAGCTCAAGCGGACGAGACGATTAATTATATGGCTGCTTATGATGTCACAGATAGGGAAAAAGCGACTAAGTTAGGCTTAGAACTTCTTGATGTTCACGAAGCTGACTATGCTATTTTTACCCTAACAGGCCCTGTTCCTCAATCTATTCATGCAGGATGGCGTTATGCGCTAGAAACTTTTTTTCCTGAACACGGCTATCGCCATTCAGGTGCACCAGATTTTGAGTACTATTTTGAAGGAGACATGAGTTCCCCAGACTACCAAATGGAACTCTGGATTCCCATTGTGAAAGCATAATGTACAGGACACCTTCGGGTGTCTTTTGTATTATACTGGAGAAAGAATAAGAGAAAGAGGAGTACTATGAACCAAGATACTTGGAAGGGGATAATCTTATTTTTAATCCTAAATACATCCGTAATATCTATACTTTGATGGGTATTGTCAAACCTGTTGTCTTTTATAAAGGGCGATTTGTGGCAACCTGGAAACGAGATAAAGGCACTATTTTACTAGACATCTTTGAAGACATCAGCCAACAAGTAAAGAAAGAATTGGAAGATTACCGCCAAATGAACGAGGAAGTCTTGAAGCAATAGCTGGTTATGTTTGGTAAATACGAAAAATTGTAAATAAATAACTAAATTTTCAGAATATTTAATAAAAACTATGATATAATACTTAAAATACCTATGAAAGAGATTACTATGAATAAGTCTTACTTTTATTTGGACATGAAAACACATGAATTAGAAGTTCCCTTCACAGGGAGGAACCGTCGTGTCCGTGTATTGTTGCCTAAGGGATATGCTGAAGATACGGAAAGGACCTATCCTGTTGTCTATTTCCATGATGGACAAAATGTTCTCTATAGCAAAGAATCATTTTCAGGTCATTCTTGGAAAGTTATTCCAACGATCAAGCGCAATCCAGATATTAGTAAAATGATTGTGGTGGCGATTGATAATGATGGAATGGAACGGATGCATGAGTATGCAGCTTGGAAGTACAGTGAAACAAGCATCCCAGGTGTTCAATTTGGTGGGAAAGGGACCTTGTACGCCGAATTTGTCATGGATGTGGTAAAACCCTTTATTGATAAAGAGTACCGGACCAAATCCGACAAGGCACATACGGCTATGATTGGTTCGTCATTGGGTGGCAACATCACCCAGTTTATGGGATTAGCCTACCAAGATCAAATTGGCTGTTTAGGTGTCTTTTCATCTGCTAACTGGCTTCATCAAGATGCATTTGATCGTTTTATTGAGCGTAAAAAAATAGACCCAAGTCAACGAGTTTACATTTATGTGGGTACTGAAGAAGCTGATGATACTGACAAAACATTGATGGCAGGCAACATCAAGCAAGCTTATATCAATTCATCGTTGACCTATTTTCGACAGTTGATCTCTGGTGGAGTTCATTTGCACAATTTAGAGTTAGAAGTGATTTCAGGTGCGGTACACAACGAGGAGGCTTGGGCATTATACTTACCAGATTGTCTACGTTTTTTAAGTGAACATTGGTCATAAATCGAAAAATATTAAAAGGAGGTTGTCATTATGCATGTCGAATTTTTAAGTCATTGGTCAGGAAACCTTGGTCGTGAAATGAACTTGAATCGTTATGGTCACGCAGGTATTCCTGTGCTCGTTTTTGCTTCATCAGGTGGTTCCTACAATGAATTTGCTGATTTTGGTATGATTGAAGCTTGCCGCGGGTCTATCGAAGCAGGTCGTGTACAATTTTTCACCCTTACCAGCTTTGATAATGAGAGTTGGTTGGCTGATTGGAAATCCATTCATGATAAAGCAGAAGCTCACCGTGCCTATGAACGCTATGTGATTGAAGAAGCGATTCCATTTATTAAACATAAAACTGGCTGGTTTGATGGTATGATGGCAGCTGGTTGTTCAATGGGAGCTTATCATGCACTGAATTTCTTCTTACAACATCCAGATGTTTTTACAAAAGTCATTGCACTTTCTGGGATTTACGATGCACGATATTTCAATCATCATCAAGATTATGGAAATGATGAAGTTGTTTATCAAAACTCTCCAGCAGACTATATTTGGAATCAACATGATGGCTGGTTTATTGATAAATACCGCCAAGCGGATATTATTGTATGTACCGGTCTAGGTGATTGGGAACAAGATGGTCTGGACTCATTCTACAACCTAAAACGCGCATTTGAAGAAAAAAATATTCCTGCTTGGTTTGATACATGGGGTACAGATGTAGCCCATGACTGGGTATGGTGGAGAAAACAGATGCCATTTTTCCTTCATTCGATTGGATTATAAGCTAGAAAGGATTTTTTATGAATTATCTTGTCATTTCCCCTTTTTATCCTGAAAATTTCCAGCCATTTACTATTGAATTGGCAAAAAAAGAAGGCGTTACTGTTCTTGGTATTGGACAAGAGCCTTATGATCAGCTCCCTGAAGAACTTCGTAATGCCTTAACAGAATATTTCCGTGTTGAAAACCTTGAAAATCTTGATGAAGTCAAGCGTGCAGCGGCTTTCTTAATTTATAAACATGGTCCAATGGATCGGGTAGAATCCCATAATGAGCATTGGTTAGAGACAGATGCAGCTCTTCGTGAACAATTCAATATCTTTGGGGCTAAGCCAAGCAATCTTAAAAAGACGAAGTTTAAGTCTGAAATGAAGAAATATTTTACAAAAGCAGGTGTTCCTGTAGTTCCAGGTATGGTTGTAAAAACTGAAAAAGATATTGAAAAAGCTGTGAAAAAGATTGGTTTCCCACTGATTGCTAAACCTGACAATGGGGTGGGAGCTTCAGGAACCTTTAAGCTGACAAAGAAAGCCGATTTGGAAGACTTTAAAACAGCCTGGGATGGTCGTACAGCTTATTTCTTTGAGAAATTTGTCAATTCAAGTATCATTACAACTTATGATGGCTTGATTGACAACAAGGGAAATGTTGTATTTGAAACAGGATTAACTTATGTACATACCCCTTTTGAATTGGTACAAAGTAAAAAAGATAATGCCTATTACATTGAAAAAGAGCTTGACCCAAAATTGGTATCCTACGGACGTGCCATTATCAAAGCATTTGGCATGAAAGAGCGTTTCTTCCATATTGAATTTTTCAAGGATGGTAAAGATTATATTGCTATTGAGTACAATAACCGTATAGCCGGTGGCTTTACAGTAGAATCTTATAACTATGCCCATTCAATTGATCTTTTCCGTGATTATGCCAATGTTGTTTCTGGAGGTTCAGTTGAGGAACGGCGTTTTGAACCGCAATACTGTTTGGTAGCAACCCGTCGTGATGCAACAGATTATGTCCACTCCGCAGATGCCATTCGTGATCGTTATTCGGATAAGCTAAAAACAGTAAAACGCATGCCTGATGCCTTCGCAGAATTGCAGGGAAATGATGCCTATCTACTTGTAACCAAAAGCAAGGATGAATTAGATGAAATGATTGCCTTTATTGGGGAAACAAAATAGACTAGATTGAAAGATGCCAGAAATGGTGTCTTTTTTCTTTCCTTACAAAGCTGTAAGTTTTTAAATCAAAACTGTAAGTGAGCGTAAGCGGAATATTTTCTATAATAGACTCATAAGAAATAGAAAGAAGGAAATCATATGTCATTCAAATTTTTACAAGCAAAGAGAATAGAAGAAGAGGTATTCTCAGAAAAAGAAAAGACTGAACTCCTGGAACTGGCAGAATTTTTAGAGGGGCTAGCACTTGATTTGCAAACGATACGATTTATGTCATACTAGAGGGAGGAAACTATGAAAAAGAAAGTATTTGGTTTGCTGGCTTTGGGCAGTATAATGCTAACTGCTTGTTCTTCCTCTTCAGCAGGCCTTAGCTTTAATGAGGGCTATCAGACTTTCCATTACAAAGAAAAAGACTATGCCGTTAGCAAACAGGAAGTTGCCGAGGATAGTATTCAAGGAACAGAAGTTAAGTTTATGGAATGGCCCGTTGTCAAAGAGGAAGGTGCAGTGAAAAAGACAGTCTCCTTGAACAATCTATATGTAACTACAAGCAAGGAATGGGCCATCGGTGTCCAAGATAGTTATTACAAGGTAGATTCAGAAGAAAATATTGCTGAGTCAGACCGAATCGACTATCAAGCATTACTTGATGCAGTTGATTTTTCCAAAGAAAACAATTAGGAGTTTGTATGATATTAGAAATCAATCATTTAGAAAAAGTTTACCGCACGCGCTTTTCAAAAGAGGAAACTCGTGCTTTGCAAGATGTAGATTTTAAGGTAGAAGAGGGCGAATTCATAGCTATCATGGGGGAAAGTGGTTCTGGTAAGACGACTTTGCTTAACATTCTAGCAACCCTGGACAAGCCGACGAGGGGATCTGTTATCCTCAATAATCAAGATATTACCAAAATCAAGGAAAGCAAGCTAGCCGATTTTCGTTTGCGTAACCTGGGCTTTGTCTTCCAAGATTTTAACCTCTTGGATACCCTGTCTACCCAAGATAATATCTTTTTACCTCTGGTATTGGCGCGTGAGAGCTATGAGGAAATGGAGAAACGGTTGAAAGTATTGGCACCAAAACTGCGGATTCAGGACTTGTTGAAGAAACGTCCCTTTGAACTATCTGGTGGACAAAAACAGCGCGTGGCCATTGCCCGTAGTTTGATTACCCAGCCCCAGATTGTCCTAGCGGATGAGCCGACGGCTGCCCTAGATTATCGCAATTCGGAAGACTTGCTGAATTTGTTTGAAGACATCAACCTAGATGGACAAACCATTCTCATGGTAACTCACTCAGCCAACGCAGCCAGCCATGCCAAACGCGTCCTCTTCATCAAGGATGGTCGGATTTTCCACCAATTGTACAAGGCAGGCAAGAGCAATCGGGATTTTGCCAAGGAAATTTCGCTCAATATGTCTGCACTTTTAGGGGGTGAGTAGATGTTTTACCTCAAACTTGCTGGGCAAAATATCCGAAAATCTATGGGTGTGTTTGCTCCTTTTGTTTTAGCCAGTCTGGTCCTCTTTACCTTGATTTGTTCCATGTTCCTGCTCATGCTGAGTCCAGTTATGAAATCCATGGGAACAGGTGCCGTGTCTATCGGGCTAGGTATCGTTGTATTGACCATTTTCTCGCTGATTATGGAAATATATAGCTTTAATTTCCTCATGCAACAACGGACTAGGGAGTTCGGTCTTTACAATATGCTGGGGATGAACAAGAAGAAGGTGGCCTTGGTTGCTAGTATTGAATTGTTTTTCATCTTCCTCTTGGTCATTGTGCTGGGTTCTGCATTAGCTGGTGTATTTGCCAATGTTCTCTACTTAATTTTTGTGAATCTGACCAATTATAGTGACTTACACTTTAGTATTTCACCTCTGGCATTTGCCATGACAGCCTTTCTCTTTGCAGTTATCTTCTTCATCTTGGAATTACTGGCCATTCGGACTATTGGTAAGACGAGTTCGCTGATTTTATTCCGAGCTAGTGAAAAGGGAGAGAAGGAGCCAAAAGGCAATGTCCTTCTGGCTGCCCTTGGTGTCCTTAGCTTAGGTGTTGGCTACTACCTGTCACTTTCATCGAAAGCAGCAGGGTTAGCTGTCATCTATCGTTTCTTCATCGCTGTGCTTTTTGTCATTGCGGGTACCTATCTGTTTTACATCAGCTTTATGACTTGGTATTTGAAGGCTCGTCGGAAAAACAAGCGGTATTTCTATACGCCAGAGCATTTCATAACCACATCGCAGATGATTTTCCGGATGAAGCAACACGCAACGGGTTTGGCCAATATCACACTGCTTTCGGTCATGGCCTTTGTGACCATTGCGACAACGACATCACTCTATACAGGTATGTCCAGTATGACAAGTAGACTTTATCCAAAGGAAACATCTATTACCTATCCTGTTTCGGATAGAAGTCAAGGTGAAACTGTCTATCAGCAATCGGTGCTCAGCCATTTTCCAGAAAAAACCCATGACAGCCTATCCTACCTGACCTACCAAGCTGGCTTGGTCTATAATGGCGGCGAAGAGATTGTCATTAGCCCGGTAACCATTTCCGATCCAGATTTTTCTAAAATTGCCTTTACCTACTTTATTACGCAAGATGATTTCAGGAAATTGGGCAATGACCTGCCAGAGCTTGCTGCTAATCAAGTCGCCTTTATACGTCCGAGCGAGAAACCATCGTTGAAGAAGCTTGTTCTGGGCGAGCAAACCTTTGAGAATGTAGTCAATCTTGACCAGGCTATTTTCCCTGATATTACTAATACGCTCAATGCCGCTGTCATAGTGGTTAGCGATGACACAGTGTTGAATACTGTTCGTGAGTATTACGAGTCCAATAAGCCGCAAGGGTATCCAGTCAGTCTGGACTACCGTGTCTTTACTGATTTGACTGATGAAGAGGTTGCTTCGATTGGTCAGCAAACTGGCGACTCTTATAATATCAACGATGCAAACGGAGAATTCCTAGGATATGCTATGCAAAAATCCGATTTCAACAATATGCTTCTGGGCTTCACAGGTGGCTTCCTCTTCACAGGTTTCTTGTTGGGCATTAGTTTCTTGCTGGGTGTTGCCTTGATTATCTACTACAAGCAGTATTCGGAAGGGCATGAGGACAAGAAATCCTATAAGATACTTCAAGAAGTGGGGATGAGCCAGAAGGCTGTCAAGAAAACAATTAACTCCCAAACGCTTTTGGTCTTCTTTATGCCATTGGCTATGGCAACCTTGCACTTTTTCGTCGCCCTTGTCATGCTCAAGCAAATGTTGATGGTGTTTGGTGTGGTTTCTTCAAGCATGATTTACACGGTTAGTGGTATTACATTGCTTGCAGTTGCCTTGTTCTACTTTGTCATTTACAAGTGGACCAGCCGAACCTATTATCGTATTATTGAACGATAGCAGAAGTCTCGCTTATGCGAGATTTCTTGCTTTTTTAGGTAAGTGGTGTTACAATGGTAATACCAAAAGAATGCTAGAAGAGGTGAGAAAATGGCAGCTATTACATTAAAAGTTTCTGAGCAAGACAAGCTATTTATGCAGGCTATGGCAAAGTTTGAAGGTGTCAGCTTGTCAGAACTCATCCGGACTAAAACCCTTGCAGCTCTCGAAGATGAATACGACGCCCGCGTGGCAGATATTGCTTGGGCAGAATACCAAGCTGACTTGGCGAATGGAATTGAGCCGATAACACTAGAACAAATGGCTGAGGAGTTGGGCATTGAGTTATAAGGTTATTTTGTCTGCCAGGGCTCAAAAGCAAATTCGAAAAATGGATAAAACGGCTGCAAGTTTGATTTTGCGGTATCTTTATAAGCATATCGACGGGTGCGACAACCCTAGACAATACGGAATAGCCTTAACTGCCAATCGTTCTGGCCAATGGCGGTACCGTATCGGTAACTACAGAGTTATCGTCAGTATTGAAGATGACAAATTGATTATGACAAGCATAAAAATGAGAAATGGAAGTATGTAAAAGCCAAGACTTGTGTCCTGGCTTTTACAGAATGAAGATGATGAAAAAAGAGAAGATTTATATTGTTGAAGACGATGAGATGATTGTCCAACTCTTGAAGCAGCATTTGGGAAAATCTTATCTAGTTGAAAGTGTGCAGAATTTCCGAGCTGTCAGTCAGGAAGTGGCGGAAATCAAACCAGACTTGGTACTGATGGACATTAGCCTACCCTATTACAACGGATTTTACTGGACGACAGAAATGCGTAAAACCATGACCATGCCCATTATCTTTATCTCCTCGAGCGATGATGAGATGAATGCGGTCATGGCTATGAATATGGGTGGCGATGATTTTGTTTCCAAGCCTTTTTCACTGGGAATTTTGGATGCCAAAATTGGTGCCTTCCTGCGTCGGGTCAATCAATTCAGCAAATCAACTGACTTGTCTATCGACCAATTCCAGCTTAGTTTGGACGGGCGATTCTCAAGCGAATTGGAGCAGGTTCAATTGTCTCCTACAGAAACCAAGATTTTGACTGCCTTGCTAAAAAGACAAGGGCAGATTGTCAGTAAGGAAGAACTCTTGGAAAAACTCTGGGAAAATGAAGAATTTATCGACCAGAATACGCTCAATGTAAATATGACCAGACTGCGTAAGAAGGTGAGCGAGGTCGGTTTTGAACGTATTCATACCGTTCGTGGCGTGGGGTACTTGGTCAAATGATAGCAAAATTTATCCGTGAATACCGGAGTTTTTACTTCTCCTACATTGTTCTGGCTACTAGTTTTATCTTGCTCTTCTTTCTCTATCAACTGCCCACCGAATTCCTGCAAAACGCTCTGTTATTGTCCCTAACCCTTATCATCCTACTGACAGTAGGCCTGTTCTGGAAGTTTCGCAACCGCATGAGGGTTTTAGAAGACTATATCCTTGAAGAAGCTTTACCCCTGCTAAATAAGCCTGTGGACCTTGCCTATCTCAACTTAATTGAAGCGGAAAAGGAGGCGACACGGGAGCAGCTTTTAGTCTATAAGTCACGAGAGGAGGATCTGCAAGCCGTGGTCAAAATGTGGTCCCACCAGATGAAAGTGCCTCTGGCTGCCCTGTCTTTGATGAGCCAGACTGACAATCTCAACCAGCAGGATGTCGATCATCAGCTCTTACGCTTGGACAATTATATGGCAAATCTCCTCAATTACCTCAAACTGACTAACCATGCCAGCGATTTTCGATTTGAGCAGGTGGAAGTAAGAGAAGTAGTGGTCGATTTGGTCAAAAAATACCGCAATCAGTTCTTGCAAAAAGACATTTCAGTGACCATCGATGGAAATTGGCTACTGAAGACCGATAAGAAATGGCTTAGTTTTGCCATGTCACAGATAATCGACAACGCCCTCAAGTACAATAAGACTGGTGGTAAGGTGGCCATTGAACTGAATAAGGGAATTTCCATTTCCGATACGGGAATTGGGATTCTGGCAGAAGACCTTCCTCGCCTGTTTGATGAAGGTTTTACAGGTTTTAATGGCCGTGAACACCAAAAAGCGACAGGATTTGGGCTTTATCTGACCAAGCGGGTCTTGAATCAGTTGGAACTAGCTATTTCCGTGGAAAGTCAACTGGAAGTTGGGACAACTGTAAGCATCACTAAAGTACAGTAAAAGCTGTGCTTTTTTCATTTTATTGCTGACCTTCGTCAAACCAACCTCGAAGGCTTTGCTTTTAACCCAGAGAACGAAGAAGGAGGCGGTTTGACTTGACAGTGCCTTATGGTGACCGGCTGGTTCTTGCTCCGTACGAGCCTCCACGAGCCCTTCTTGGTAAAATGTGACCAGACAGGCTATATTCCAGCCGTTTTACGAACTCTCTCAGCCTTTTTGGATAAGTACCCAGCTGTCAATCAGGAGAAATTGAAAGAATTATTGTAAAACTGCGTTTACCTGGTCCTAGGGATCAGGTTTTTAAATTTCAAAGGTAAAAATAAATCTTTAATCGAATCTGGTTTGGCAACGATAATTTGAATGAGTACAAGTATAGCTAAAAATACAGTTGTATTAACACCAATGGATGCCCCAAAGGATTCAGAAACAACGTTTGGAATTGTAGCAATGGGAGAAGTACCTAATAACGAAGATTTCGACATAACCACAGCAATTGCCATGATATTAATTGCAACGATAAATCTTACAAATTTCATGTCATTACTGTATATACTTCTAAATGAAAAATCGATACTCAACTTTGAATTGATAAAATTTTATAACATTGTTACATAATATATATTACGTAACACTATAATTGATCCAGAGCATTTTTCTGCTCATCGTTGACGATATGAGTGTAGAGGTCAGTGACCTGGGTATTGGCGTGACCCAGCTGATGACTGACCAGAACTTGTGACTTGGTGGCATCATAGAGTCGCGTTGCTAGCGTATGACGAAGTTTGTGTGGAGTAACACGTATCTTAAAGTCTGCAGAATACTTAGCCACCATTTTTTCAATAGAAGACGCATCGATTCGATTGGGCAAACCACGATATTCAGATAGGAAAAAGGCTGTATCTGTTTTCTCTGCCTTGTAGCGTTGCTGACGTATGCTCATATAGGCTTCCAGATAGGACTTAGCAAACCCAGCCACATTGACCGAGTCCCGTTTTCCACCTTTACGGGTTACTTCGATAATCATCATATTGAGATTTACATCTCGAAGATCTAAATTCACCGCTTCTGACAGACGGATGCCAGAAGCCAAGAGAAGTGCCAGAATCGCCAAATCCCGCTCCTTATTTTTCTGGAAAGAGGAGAGGGCCCGCTTGGATAACTTGGCTTGGTATTCATTGTCTACGTACTCCAAAAACTTAATGGTTTCATCTCCCAAAAAGAGCTTCTGCTTGATGTTCTCCGCCCTTGCCGCCAAAGTTTCTTTCTTTTTTTTAGTAGAAACTTTCTTCATCACATTGCGGTAGAAGTAGGGCTCGCCCTGCTCATTTTCCACTTCTTCGGTTAAATACTTGAAGAGACTAGAAAGAGCCGAGAGGGTACGGTTAATGGTGGTCTGCGACACACCATTCTGCGAGGTATTGGCGTTCAGCAAGGGACGCTCCCGCAGATAAAGAATAAAAGCCTCCATATCTTTTTTGGTCAGATGTTCCAAGACGTCTAATGGAATGTCAGCAATCCGTTCAACAGACACCAAATCCGAATCTTGTAACCACTCAAAGAAACGACGATATTCTTTCAGATATTCGTACAAGGTTGTAAAACTGTAGGGCACAGACAACTTTGACTGATAATATTCCAGAACATACCAAGGCATAATTTCTTTTAGTTGATCAATTTTTTCCAATAATAACTCGCGTCTCATCATTTTCTCCTGATTTTATCTATATGAGTAGTATAGCATAATCTCATATAAGTTTCAAGAAAATTATGGTTTTTTGGAAAGATGTGCGGTGTCTTTGATGATTTTTTTATAATTAATAGCCCTCATATCTACTTAAGTTAAATTCCAAAGGTAAACATTTCCTTTGGAATTTTGAAAAGCAACTAAAAATACAGGATCTGTCATTAAGACAAGACTCCTGTATTTTTTTTAATATTCTCATTTAATCTAATTGTTCAATCTTTTCTGAGCCTTTTCCCCAATAATAGATACTGTCAATAATTATGTGTAAACACTCAAGTAGAGTTGAAGAATGTTAATCAAATAAGCTTTCAAGTGTGTCAG
>NZ_JBMVJC010000008.1:0-76032 GCF_049893385.1 Streptococcus sp. VTCC 12905
ATGGCGATGACATTTAGGGAGTCGAAATCTTGAGCGATGAAGCTCATTTTCCCCTTCTTGAAGGCATACTCGTCCCAACTCATCACCTCAGGTAGGGTATTCCAATCCGTTTCAAACTTGAACTCATTGAGCTTTCTCATAACTGACGATGTTGAGATAGATAGCCTGTGTGCAATATGTTGCATTGCTTGATTTTCGATGAGTAATTGTGCGATTTTCTGGTTAACAGCGACAGAGATTTGGTGGTTCTTCTTGACAAGAGGAGTTTCAGCGACCGCCATTTTCCCACATTCTTTACACTTGAACCGACGCTTTTTAAGGCGGATAAGTAAGGGATAGCCAGCAGTTTCTAGGTAGGGGATTTTAGAAGTTTTCTGGTAGTCGTACTTAGCCATTTGTCCCTTGCATTTTGGGCATTTAGGGGCTGTGTAGTCCAAGTGACCGTGGAGTTCTAAGTGAGTCCCCATATTATATTCATCAGTGATAGTGATATTTTTGTCTTTAATTCTGAGAAAATTTGTGATAAGATTTAGTTGTTCCATATGAACCCTTTCTAATATGAGTTTAGTCGCTTTTCATTATAGGTCATATGGGACTTTTTTTCTACACTAAAAAAGGCTCCATAATCTCTACAGTGGATTTACCCACTACAGAAATTATAGAGCCTAAAAAAAAACAGTCCTTGAATGGACTGTTTTTTCATGAGCTCGGAAATTAGAAGGCGAATTAAGACCCTGACGGGTCTTTTTAGCTTGCGCCCAAGAAACTGGAAAGGTGCAACGGCGAAAGTAGGTCATTTTTTTTGAGCTTGAAAATACGAGTGCGTATCAAGTCCTTGAATGGACTGTTTTTTCATGAGCATGAAAATGAGAAAGCAAATTGAGACTGGGCTCAAGCACAGCACCGATTCTCAAAGTTTGTGTCAACATCTCAGCACAGTGGTTGATTTTCATTGAGTATCAGATTATTTGATAGCTGGACTGTATAGATAAACAAAAGCGACTGGTAAATCCAATCGCTTTGTTTTTTATTGAACAGGTGTCATAGCACTTCGAATATTGTATTTCTTTTTCAAAAGATAACGAATACCGAATGCTGCTGCTCCGATAAGGATAGTAACAATAGGGTGTAAAACAGGATTGAGTGATGATGGAATCAATGCAGCTAGAAGGAAGACGACTGACCAAGCCAAGGTAGCGAGTCCAAGGAAAGCGATGGCCTTCAATAATTTAGGGCGTTGACCAGTTTTGATTTGCTCTCTATAAACGAAGTGGTACATAAAGTACATACCAGCGCCGACTCCAAAACCAATAACTAATAAAGTAACTAGACCGTATTGAGCACCTTGACCGAAGAGGTTCATCAATCCATTGACGCCAGCGATAATTGCTAACATAAGCAAACTAGAGTCGACCCACATGAGCCATGGATTTTCATTGTATTTTACTTGGTCGTTCTTCTCTTTAGCAGAAGTAGATTTACTAGCTGCCCATTCACTAGGTGCTCCATACAAGTTACGTGCAGTAATACCATTTTTTTGATTCTCGATGATAGTCGGTAGAATCTCTTCTAATATCTCTTTAATCTCGCTATCCGATTTTCCATCTTTAATCAGTTGGTTAGTAGCAATATGTATAAATTCTTGATTTTTCTTCGTCAATCCGTTGATTTCTGTAAATGACATATTCATCTCCTTAAGTTAAAACCATCTCTTACGAATGAAGTAGAAGGTAAGTGATAAGCTAATAGCAAAGGCAAATAGGATAATCCACCAAAATGCATATGGAATATCATTAAATGGGATAATATTATCCTTGAAGTTCATACCGTAGGCAGAAAATACCATGGTTGGAATAGACATAACAATGGTCATGAGAGCCAATGTCTTCATGATTGTATTCTGGTTATTGGAAATAACGGAAGCAAAGGCATGTGTCATCGAATTCAAGATGGAACCATAGATATCTGCCATCTCAATAGCCTGTTGCGTTTCGACTAGTGTATCTTCCAACAAATCTTCATCTTCTTCATATTTCCGAAGTAAGCGTGTAGAACTTGCCAGTTTTTTAACCAATCGTTCATTGGTTTTTAGGGAAGCTTTGAAGTAGACGATTGTTTTTTCCAATTCCATCAGTACGATTAGTTCTTCATTTCGCGTAGCTTCATGCAGTTGTTTTTCGATTTCTTCGCTCTTTCTGTCAATTGTACGTAGGGCAGAAAGATATAGCTGGGCATTGCGATAAAGAATTTGGAAAACAAAACGAGATTTCATAAAGGTAAAGAAATTTCGTATGCGACGATGAATAAATTGTTCAAATAATGATAGTTCTTCTAAACAAGTGGTGATAATCGCTTCATCTGTTAAGATGATTCCGAGAGGAATAGTGATATAGTAGGTTTTATTATTCCGTTCTTCCAAAATGGGAACGTCTACGATAATTAATGTATAATCATCTTCAACTGTAATACGAGAAGATTCTTCCGCATCGAGTGGAGCCCGTAAATCGGCGATGTCAATCTTGTAGTGCTCAGCTACTTCCATAGATTCGCTCTGGGAGGGGTTAACCAAATTAATCCAAGCCCCTGGTTCAAAGGTTTGGATTTCTTCTAAATCAGTCATTGTTGATAGAAAAATCTGTTTCATATCTTTGCCCTCCTTTTGATTTGATTCGTTAACGCAACCTCTATTATACCAAAAAAGTACCATAACGGAAAGGTTTTCTGAATAAATGTGATATAATATGAAGACGTTTAATAAGTAAGTTGTACGGATTTTTAAGGGGTTGAATGATTGAAAAATTTAGTCCAAACCTTTTTCTCTTTCAACAAATGAAAGTTCTTGAAGAAAGGAAATGAACACGCCCTAAACACTGTGTGAAAAAGTGCTAGTTGCCTCCTGTTTCAGCATGGAAACTGGCTTTTGCGTCGTAGACATCTGTGCTTTCTTCGGTTTTCGACCTGTGAAAGCACTAGTTGTCTTGACGGGGGTGCGTCTTCGAAATCACAGATTTCGGACTTACCGTTTATTTTCACCTTGCGTTTTACGGGCTTTGTATCTTTAGAAAGGAAATGAACATGGGCTAATAATGTTGGTGTAATGAGGAAAACTCCGTTTTCCCTATTTCCCGATTTCAACAGTCTCCCAGACTGTTACAACGCCCTTTGTATCTTAGAAAGAATTTGAATGCGTGCTAAAAGCGTCGAGAAAAAGATACACAGATGTTTCAACTTTAGTTGATTACAGCTGTGGATACTGTAAAGTGCAAATATTCTCGTATGTTTGGCACACTTTGCAGATTTTCTATTTTTGTACGGTTTTCTTAACGTGAGATTTTCAAAACGATATTTTTTGAAAATCGAGCTAATACAAGATATAGAAATTGCCCATAGGCAGTTTCGTCTGGTGACGCGGAGTTAATCGACCGTCACCAGTTATCTTGTGAACGCACTTATATCTAGAAAGGAATTGAACACGCCCTAAACGCTGTGTGAAAAATTGCTGGTTTCTTCATGTTTAAGCGTGTGGAACTGGCTTCTGCGTCATAGACATCTGTGCTTTCTTCGGTTTTCGACCTGTGAAAGCACTAGTTGTCTTGACGGGGGTGCGTCTTCGAAATCACAGATTTCGGACTTACCGCCTATTTTCACCGTGCGTTTTACGGGCTCTGTATCTTAAATTATGCAAGAAAATATTGTGATTCATGGGGCGCGTGCCCATAATTTAAAAAACATTGATGTGACCATTCCGCGTGAGAAATTGGTGGTGGTAACTGGTTTATCTGGCTCTGGTAAGTCAAGTTTGGCTTTTGATACTTTGTATGCTGAAGGTCAACGTCGTTATGTTGAGTCCTTGTCTGCCTATGCTCGTCAGTTCTTGGGCAATATGGATAAGCCAGATGTCGATTCTATTGAAGGTCTTAGCCCTGCTATTTCCATAGACCAAAAAACAACCTCGCGTAACCCACGCTCGACAGTGGGGACGGCTACGGAAATCAATGATTATCTCCGTTTGCTTTATGCGCGTGTTGGGGTGCCTTACTGTATCAATGGTCATGGTGCAATTGCGGCATCTTCAGTGGAACAAATTGTTGATGAGGTTTTGGAATTGCCTGAACGCCAGCGGTTACAAATCTTGGCGCCGATTGTACGTAAGAAAAAAGGGCAACATAAGACAATTTTTGAAAAAATTCAGAAGGATGGCTATGTTCGGGTCCGTGTCAATGGAGATGTCTATGATGTGTCGGAAGTTCCTGAGTTGTCAAAGAGTAAGGCACATAATATTGAGGTTGTAGTCGATCGGATTGTCATCAAAGAGGGCATTCGTTCTCGCTTGTTTGATTCGGTTGAGGCAGCGCTTCGAATTGCGGACGGCTATGTTATCATCGATACCATGGACGGCAAGGAAATGCTATTCTCCGAATACTATGCCTGTCCAGTTTGTGGTTTTACGGTGCCAGAGTTAGAACCACGTCTTTTCTCCTTCAATGCGCCTTTTGGGTCTTGTAGTGATTGTGATGGACTTGGCATAAAGCTCGAAGTGGATACAGATTTGATAGTCCCAGATGCCAGCAAGACCTTGCGTGAAGGTGCTTTAGCCCCTTGGAATCCAATTTCATCGAATTATTATCCTCAAATGTTGGAGCAGGCCATGAATCACTTTGGGATAGATATGGATACGCCATTCGAGCAGCTAACTGAGGTTGAAAAAAATCTGATTTTCAACGGCTCTGATGGGAAGGAGTTCCATTTCCACTATGAAAATGAATTTGGTGGTGTGCGGGATATTGATATTCCATTTGAAGGCTTGATTACTAATATAAACCGCCGCTACCGTGAAACCAATAGTGATTATACACGGACAGTCATGAAGACTTACATGAATGAATTGACCTGTGGGACCTGCCACGGCTATCGCCTCAATGACCAAGCTCTTTCTGTTAAAGTCGGTGGCGAGCAGGGACTTCATATCGGGCAGTTGTCTGACTTGTCTGTAGCGGATCATTTGCAAGTCATTGAAAATCTGACTTTGTCTGAAAATGAAGCGACGATTGCTACTCCTATTGTCAAGGAAATCAAGGATCGCCTGACCTTCCTCAACAACGTTGGTCTTAACTACCTGACGCTGTCCCGAGCAGCTGGAACCCTATCAGGTGGTGAGAGTCAGCGGATTCGTTTGGCGACTCAGATTGGCTCAAACCTGTCTGGTGTCCTTTACATCTTGGATGAGCCGTCAATTGGTCTGCACCAGCGGGACAATGACCGTCTGATTGCTAGTCTTAAGAAAATGCGTGATTTGGGCAATACATTGATTGTGGTGGAGCATGATGAGGACACTATGCGTGAGGCAGATTGGTTAATCGATATTGGACCTGGTGCTGGTGTGTTTGGTGGAGAGGTTGTTGCTTCCGGGACTCCGGATCAAGTTGCTAAAAATAAAAAGTCTATTACAGGCCAGTACCTTTCTGGGAAGCGCCAAATTCCAGTTCCTTTAGAGCGCCGTGTTGGAAATGGTCGTTTCTTAGAGGTGATAGGTGCCAAGGAAAACAACTTGCAAGATGTAACGGTCCGTTTCCCACTTGGAAAATTTGTGGCGGTGACAGGAGTGTCTGGCTCTGGTAAGTCAACTCTGGTCAATTCCATTTTGAAAAAAGCTATTGCACAGAAACTCAATCGCAATTCGGACAAGCCGGGCAAGTTCAAGTCCATTTCTGGAATTGAACATTTGGATCGCCTGATTGACATTGACCAAAGCCCGATTGGACGAACACCGCGTTCCAACCCTGCTACCTACACAGGTGTTTTTGACGATATTCGTGATCTCTTTGCCCAGACCAATGAAGCCAAAATCCGTGGCTACAAGAAGGGACGTTTCTCCTTTAACGTCAAAGGGGGGCGTTGCGAAGCCTGCTCGGGCGACGGAATCATCAAGATCGAAATGCACTTCCTTCCAGACGTATTTGTCCCATGTGAGGTCTGCCATGGTCAACGCTATAATTCTGAAACCTTGGAAGTACACTACAAGGAGAAAAATATTGCTCAGGTCCTTGATATGACGGTCAATGATGCGGTGGAATTCTTTAAACATATTCCAAAAATTGAACGGAAGCTCCGCACCATTCAAGATGTGGGATTGGGTTATGTTACTCTTGGACAACCTGCGACAACCCTGTCAGGTGGTGAAGCCCAACGGATGAAATTGGCATCTGAGCTTCACAAGCGATCAACTGGTAAATCTCTCTATATTCTGGATGAGCCAACGACTGGCCTACATACCGAGGATATTGCTCAATTGTTAAAGGTTTTAGCTCGTTTTGTTGATGACGGTAATACTGTTCTGGTCATTGAGCACAATCTGGATGTGATCAAAACAGCAGACCACATTATCGACATGGGGCCAGAAGGTGGTGTCGGTGGCGGTACTGTTGTTGCGACAGGAACACCAGAAGAAGTTGCTCAAAATCCAGCCAGCTTTACAGGCCAATACCTGAAAATGAAGTTGAAATAAGCAAGTTTATAAAGTCGCTCTAGCGGCTTTTTGCTTGTCCTCCTAAGAATTTATTGGTATTTATCTTCATTTCTGCTATAATAGTTACAAAATCTTCGGAGGTGTAGAATGCAAAAAAGACTTGGGAAATTTGAAGCAAAATTAGCTCAATCAGAGGTTGACGGAATCTTAGTGACAGGGCAAAATAATATTTATTATTTAACTGGTTTTTGGGGGACAGAGGCGACTGTCTTCATCAGTGGCAAGCGTCGCTTGTTTGTGACTGATTCGCGTTATACCTTGATAGCCAAGGCATCAGTAAAAGGTTTTGACATAATTGAAAGTCGTCAGGCCTTGGAAGAAATTGCTAAAATCATCAAAGAAGATGGTCTTACCAAGATTGGCTTTGACAGTCAGGTGACCTATAGTTTTTACCAAGGATTGTCTGCCCTCTTTGCGGATTACCAATTGGTTGCCATGTCTAATTTTATCGAGGATTTGCGCATGATTAAGGATGAGACGGAGATTGCGACCATTCGCCGTGCATGTCAAATTTCGGATCAGGCTTTTATTGATGTTCTTGACTTTATCAAACCAGGTCAGACGACTGAGATGGACGTCAATCATTTCCTTGACCACCGCATGCGTCAACTCGGTGCAGAAGGGGCATCATTTGAGTTCATCGTGGCATCTGGCTACCGCTCTGCTATGCCTCATGGAAGAGCGTCTGAAAAGGTTATCCAAACTGGTGAGACCTTGACGCTGGATTTTGGTTGCTATTACCAGCATTATGTCAGCGACATGACACGGACCATCCATATCGGTCATGTGACAGATCAAGAACGTGAGATTTACGATGTGGTCTTGCGGGCCAATAAGGCTTTAATTGATCAGGCCAAAGAAGGCGTTACCTACCGCGAGTTTGACGCTATTCCTCGTGAGATTATCAATGCGGCGGGTTACGGAGCCAACTTTACACATGGCATCGGTCACGGTATCGGTTTGGATATTCATGAATATCCGTATTTTGGAAAATCTGACGAGACTATCAAGGCAGGTATGGTCTTGACGGATGAGCCTGGAATCTATTTGGATGACAAATATGGTGTTCGGATCGAAGATGACTTATTAATCACTGAAACAGGGTGTGAAGTTTTGACGCTAGCTCCAAAAGAATTGATTGTCATTTGAGAAATTTGCTGATTTGTGGTAAAATAAAACGAATAAATTATTTTTAAGAGGTAAACATTCAAATGATTGAAGCAAGTAAACTTAGAGCAGGTATGACCTTTGAAGCCGAAGGTAAGTTGATTAAGGTCTTGGAAGCAAGTCATCACAAGCCTGGTAAAGGCAACACCATCATGCGTATGAAATTGCGCGATGTGCGTACAGGATCTACTTTCGATACAACTTATCGTCCCGATGAAAAATTTGAACAAGCTATTATCGAGACTGTTCCAGCTCAATATCTTTACCAAATGGATGACACTGCTTATTTCATGAACACTGAAACGTATGATCAATATGAAATTCCAGTAGCTACAATCCAAGAAGAATTACTATACATTTTAGAAAACTCAGATGTAAAAATTCAATTCTATGGAACAGAAGTGATTGGTGTCACTGTCCCAACAACTGTTGAATTGGTTGTTGCTGAAACACAACCATCTATCAAAGGTGCAACAGTGACAGGTTCTGGTAAGCCAGCGACTATGGAGACTGGTCTTGTTGTTAACGTACCAGATTTTATTGAAGCAGGTCAAAAACTTGTTATTAATACAGCAGAGGGAACTTACGTTTCACGCGCTTAAGCGTTTCCTCTTAGGAAAGGAGAGCCTATGACAGTAGAATATCAGGGCGAAATTGTTATTGCGCCACGCGTTCTTGAAGTAATTACAGGCATTGCTGCCGCTAAAGTGGATGGGGTACATTCCCTCCAGAACAAAAGAGTAGCGGATAGCTGGTCGAAAACATCTCTAAATAAAGGAATTTACCTTGAGACGGATGAAGAAGGTCGAGTAACTGCAGATATTTATGTTTATTTAGAGTATGGTGTCAATGTACCTGCCGTATCTATGGATATTCAACGTGCTGTTAAAACAGCAGTTCTTAATTATGCAGATGTACAAGTTGATGCTGTCAATATCCATGTCAGTGGCATTGTTCCTGATAAGACACCAAAACCAGCATTGAAAGATTTATTCGGAGATGATTTCCTTGATGAAGAATAATAGACATGCCTTGCGGAAATGTGCGTTGCAGGCAATCGTATCGCTTGAATTTGGACAAGAACCCGTTCAAGCTGCTCAGTTTTCTTACCTTTATGATAAAGAAGATGAGCAAGAAGGAATTGAAATTCCACTTTTCCTTCTTAATCTTGTCAATGGTGTAGCGGATCATCGTGAGGAGTTGGATAAAGAATTATCCACTAGACTAAAATCAGGCTGGACCTTGGATCGTTTGACTTTAATTGATAAGAATATCATGCGATTAGGATTATTTGAAATTTTATATTTTGAAGAAACGCCAGATCGTGTTGCAGTCAATGAAGCAGTTGAACTAGCCAAAGAATTTTCAGATGAAGCATCTGCTAAATTTGTCAACGGTGTACTAAGCCAGTTTATAAAAGAAGAAGCTAAATAAGGTTTCTTCTTTTATTGTAGAATGAAAAGTGAAAAAGACTGTACTTGATGTCAACTCAAGTACAGTCTTTTTTATACACTCGCGCCAGCTAAAAGGGTTATTGGTAAAATATAGTCTGTTTTTGGGAGTTTTTTCCCCTCAATCTTATCAATCAGTAAATCGACTAACAACCGTGCGATCTCGACCAATGGCTGTTTGATGGTTGTTAATTGAGGATAATAACTCTCAATAAAGCTCGTACCGTCATAACCAATTAATTTGATATCCTCTGGTATGGATAATTTTAAAGAACGAGCCACATTCCAAACCAGCATAGCTGTCGCATCGCCGGAAACAAAAATGCCATCTGGTTTGTATTTTTCAAGTAATGAGCGAATCTCCATTTCTTTTCTTACTGGGGATAAGTCGCTTGCGATTTTAAAAACTTTAGCTTCATCTAAAATAGAAGTGAAGCCTACTTGTCGTAGTCCAGTTGGAGAATTAGAGTCGTCATTTCCCGTAATCATTAATGGATTGTGACATCCCGCTTTTTGTAAGGTTTGGGCAGCTAATATCCCGCCAGCAAAATTATCGGAGGAGACAATGGGAATGGACGGAGAGAGGTTGCGGTCAAAAGCAATAATTGGTGCGACGACACGATCGTAGTCTTGAATTCCCAAATTGTGACTGCCTGAAATAATACCATCAACCTGGTTTGCTTCTAGCATTTCTAGATATTCACGTTCCTTATCGGATTCATGTTGGCTATTACAAATAATGGTTTTATAACCTCGATCAAAAAGTTCTTTTTCCAGATGTCCTATTAGCTCAGAATAGAAAATATTGTTGATGGTTGGAAAGATGAGACCAACTAATTTTGCGGATTTACCTTGTAAGCTACGTGCCAGGTTGTTCGGTTTGTAACCTAGTTCACGCATGGCTTCCTCGACATTGCGAATGGTTTTTTCAGATAGGTATCCTTTTTTATTGATAACGCGTGAGACAGTGGTGGGGCTAACCCCAGCTAACCGTGCTACATCAGTTAGTTTTGCGACCATAATCTAAGTGATAGTAGGTTCCAGTCGGTGCCCCTGTTCGGATGACAATTCCGTTTTGATCGGCATCTGGGAAGACGCGACCAGAAAATACTTTTTCTCCTTTATTAATAAAAATTTCAAAGACTGATTTATCAATGAAGATATTTGCAGTTATTGCTCCAGGCTCAATTTCACATGAACGAGTTGTCCCAAAGTCCAAAGCAAATGGCTGACCACAGTTGCCACGGTCTAATGTAATCTGGCCCTGTTCAGTGTCTACAGACAAGACCAAGCCTTTTTCTTCTTCATTTGCGAACAATACGATTTCGTGCTTCGTGCCCGCTGAAAAATCAAGTTCCAATTCGTAAACATTATTGGTTTCTTTTTGGGCTGAAAACGGCTGAGCTTCTTTACGAAGACTGGTAATAGCATCGACTGGATATTGGTAGAGCTTACCGTCCTTGATGGTTAATTCTTTAACCAATGACAGACAACCTTGGTAGTCATAAGCATCTGTTGGGTATTCCACATCAGGAAGACCCAACCAGCTTACAGAGAGTGTGCGACCGTCCGGTGCATTAAAGACCTGGGTTGCGTAGCACTCAAAACCATAGTCCAAATTGGTCAATTCACCTGGTTCTACAATAGTAGCTGTTTCAGGATCGAAACTCTGACCAATCTTGTACATATTTGGATAGATATTGCCGTAGTCCAACACCTTTTTGTCCAAGCCTTGAGGACAGTAAAGTAGGATGGGTTGCTCACCAACAAAAGCAATATTCGGACATTCCATCATATAAGCCGTCATATCATTGGAAAAATCTAGGTCACCAACATAGGACCAGTTGAGGTAGTCGTTTTTTTCAGCTTTATAAAGTTTGACAATTCCTTTTTTATCCAGATTTTGTCCACCGACGATAGCGTAATATTGCCCTTTATAGTTGAAAATTTGTGGATCGCGGAAATGGTCGGTGGTATCTTCTGGTTGCTCAATCAAGACTTTATCAATCTTTTCAATTTTACCGTCCTTGTCCATCAAGGCACCGATTTGATATGGATGGCGAACCCAATTTTTATCGCGGACATTTCCAGTATAGAAGAGGAAGAGCTTGTCGCCAAATTCCATGGCAGAGCCAGAGTAGGCACCGTGACTGTCTAAAGGAGTATCTGGATAAAGAACAGTACCTGTTTCTTCAAAATGAACCAGATCGGTTGATTCAGCATGTACCCATGATTTTAGGCCGTGGGCTGCACCAAAAGGAAAGTATTGATAAAACAAAGTCCATTTTCCATTGAAATAAGAGAACCCATTGGGATCGTTCAAGAGTCCATGCGGTGTTTCGATATGGAAGGTGGTCCTCCAAGGTGAACTTTCAGTATTCTTTTTAATTTTTTCAATGTATTCGGGTGTCCAGTCAGCATAAGCTCTGTAACGTTCCTCAGTTGTGAATGCCATAATTTTCTCCAAAATTCTATTTTTTCAATTAATATAGTAAACGTTTTCTTGTAAAAAATCAAGTTTTAACAGTGGTTTCAACAAATTCAAAAAAAAATATGATAAACGTTTGACATATAGCTAGAAAATGATATAATTAAAGCATCGAAAGTTTGAAAACACTTTCAAAAACAAAAAATATTTATAAGGAGATTTTTGCAAGATGAACAATACAGAAATTGCAAAAAAAGTCATTGACGCTCTTGGCGGACGCGAAAACGTACGTAGCGTTGCCCACTGTGCAACACGTCTTCGTGTAATGGTCGTTGATGAGAATAAAATCGACAAGGATACAGTCGAAGATATTGAAAAAGTGCAGGGTGCTTTCTTCAACTCAGGTCAATACCAAATTATCTTTGGTACTGGTACAGTGAATAAAATTTACGATGAAGTTGTTGCCCTTGGTTTGCCAACTGCGACTACTGGTGAACAAAAAGCAGAAGCTGCTAAACAAGGGAATGCCTTCCAACGTGCTATCCGTACTTTCGGTGACGTTTTTGTTCCAATCATTCCTGCAATTGTAGCAACAGGTCTTTTCATGGGTCTTCGTGGTCTTTTGACTCAAGAAGCAATCATGACTGCACTTGGAGTTACAGAATGGAATGCTGATTTCATTACTTATACTCAAATCTTAACAGATACAGCCTTTATCATCTTGCCAGCCTTGGTTGTATGGTCAACCTTCCGTGTGTTCGGTGGTAACCAAACAATTGGTCTTGTGCTTGGTATGATGTTGATTTCAGGATCATTGCCTAACGCATGGGCTGTTGCTTCTGGTGGTGATGTAACTCCACAAATTTTCTTTGGTTTCATCCCTGTTGTAGGTTTACAAGGTTCTGTTCTACCAGCCTTTATCATCGGTATTATTGGTGCTCAATTTGAAAAATGGGTTCGTAAGATTGTTCCTGAAGTTCTCGATCTATTGTTGACACCGTTCATTACGCTTCTTGTAATGTCTGTACTTGGTCTCTTTGTGATTGGTCCAGTCTTCCACGTTGTTGAACAATATATTCTTTATGCGACTGAAGCACTCCTTTCATTACCTTTCGGTTTGGGCGGTCTCCTTATTGGTGGGGTACACCAAATTATCGTCGTATCAGGTGTACACCATATCTTCAACTTGCTTGAATCACAATTGGTAGCAAACACTGGTGCTAACCCATTCAACGCTATCATTACTGCAGCTATGACAGCACAAGGTGCTGCAACAGTAGCGGTCGGTGTTAAAACTAAAAATCCAAAATTGAAAGCTCTTGCTTTCCCAGCTGCTCTTTCTGCCTTCCTTGGTATTACTGAGCCTGCTATCTTCGGTGTGAACTTACGTTTCCGTAAACCATTCTTCTTGTCTCTTATTGCAGGAGCAATCGGTGGTGCTGTAGCATCTCTACTTGGTCTTGCTGGTAATGGTTTCGGTATTACTATTATTCCAGGTACACTTCTATATGTTGACGGTCAATTACCACAATACTTCCTTATGGTAGCAGCATCATTTGCAGCAGGTTTCGCTTTGACATACCTCTTTGGTTATGAAGATGAAGAGCCAGTTGCTGGTAAACTTTCTGCTGTTGAAAAGGAAACAGCGGCTCTAGCAAATGAAGCTATAACAGCTATTCTTTCTGAAGAAACTCTTGTTTCTCCACTTTCAGGTAATGTAGTTGCTCTTGAAAATGTTAATGACCCAGTCTTCTCATCAGGAGCTATGGGTAAAGGTTTGGCTGTTAAACCTTCTGAGGGTGTTGTTTATGCACCAGCAGATGCAGAAGTAACAATTGCTTTTGAAACAGGTCATGCTTACGGATTGAAAACAGCTTCTGGTGCTGAAATTCTTATCCACATTGGTATTGACACTGTTTCAATGAACGGTAACGGATTTGAAAAATTAGTAGCAGCTGGCGATAAAGTAAAAGCTGGTACTCCAATCGCTAAATTCGATGTTGCGAAAATTGCTGAAGCAGGTCTAGATGATACTACGATGATAATCGTAACAAATACAGCAGACTTTGCTGAAGTTTCACCACTTGCTGAAGGAACAATCGCTCATGGTGATAACTTCATGAAAGTAGTAAAATAGTATAGAAAATTGAGAGAAAAAGGCATTAGGCCTTTTTCTTCTACTTTTTTCTATGGTATAATGAAACAGATAAAAAAATGGGAGATAATAATATGACAAAATTATATGGTAGCTTGGAAGCTGGTGGTACAAAGTTTGTTTGTGCCGTAGGAGATGAACAATTCCAAGTTGTTGAAAAAACGCAATTTCCTACGACAACTCCTTATGAAACGATTGAACGAACAGTCGAATTCTTCAAACGCTATGAGGACCGGTTAGCAGGGATTGCTATTGGTTCATTTGGTCCAATCGATATTGACCCAAACTCTCAGACCTATGGGTACATTACTTCAACCCCAAAACCACATTGGTCAAATATTGACTTGTTAGGTTTAATTGCTAAGGAATTTAACATTCCATTTTATTTCACGACAGATGTGAATTCATCAGCTTTTGGTGAAACCCTGGTTCGTAAAGGGGTAAAGAGCTTAGTTTACTATACAATCGGTACAGGTATTGGGGCAGGTGCTATTCAGAATGGTGAGTTTATAGGGGGCTTGGGTCATACTGAAGCTGGTCATACTTACGTTGCCTTACACCCTTACGATGTTAAAAATGAATTTAAGGGAATGTGCCCATTCCACAATGGGTGTTTGGAAGGCTTAGCAGCAGGTCCTTCACTTGAAGGACGGACAGGTATTCGAGGTGAATTGATAGAGTTGAATTCAGAAGTTTGGGATGTGCAGGCTTACTACATTGCTCAAGCAGCTGTACAGGCAACCTTGCTTTATCGTCCGCAAGTAATTGTATTTGGTGGAGGAGTTATGGCTCAAGAGCACATGCTTAATCGTGTACGTGAGAAGTTTGTCGGTTTGATGAACGATTATCTCCCAACACCAGATGTCAAAGAATATATCGTAACGCCAGCTGTTGCTGAAAATGGTTCTGCAACTCTTGGTAATTTTGCCTTAGCAAGAAAAGTATCTGAAAAATAAAAGTGAGAAAAATTGAAATGGCAACCCTGTTAATGAAAGGGTTGCTTTTTTTCAGAATAACAAGTTATATTGGAAAGATAAATCTTATACTCTTCGAAATTTAAAAAAGAACTTGTTGACCTGATTTTCATTGAGTATTAGTGACTGGATATTCTATATAGAATGTGAAAGTTAGTTTCCCCATTTTAAGGCATGCAAAAAATGTAAGTGACTTTCCCAAGTACAAGTGTTTCAATAT
Source organism: Streptococcus sp. VTCC 12905 (assembly GCF_049893385.1). Taxonomy (NCBI): domain Bacteria; kingdom Bacillati; phylum Bacillota; class Bacilli; order Lactobacillales; family Streptococcaceae; genus Streptococcus; species Streptococcus sp. VTCC 12905. Next base: position 14,922 of record NZ_JBMVJC010000008.1, read on the forward strand.
TAAAATTTTACACATTTAGATAGGCAGGTGTTGGTACAGTTAAAAAACTTTGAAATGTTGTGTTATGAACTTATTTTTCTTTAATTATTTTTTTGGTTTTCATAAACTCTCTTTATTTGATTGACTTTTAGCCGTATTCTTGCCAAAACAGCATATTCAAGGTATAATATATTATTGAACTAAAACGAGAAAATAGGATGAACAGTATGGTAACGAATGTGCTTCGTTCTCTCATTGAAAATGACAAGGGAGAGCAAAGAAAACTTGAAAAAATGGCAGACAGAGTATTTTCTTATGCTGATGAAATGGCTGCGCTCAGTGACGAGCAATTGCAAGCAAAAACTACTGAATTTAAAGAACGTTACAGCAAGGGAGAATCCTTAGATGACCTTTTGTATGAAGCGTATGCAGTTGTTCGAGAAGCAGCTAGACGTGTATTAGGTCTTTATCCATATAAAGTTCAGGTTATGGGGGGGATTGTTCTTCACAATGGTGACGTACCAGAAATGCGTACTGGTGAAGGAAAAACGTTGACTGCGACTATGCCTGTTTATTTGAACGCCCTTTCAGGAAAAGGTGTTCACGTAGTTACGGTAAATGAATATTTGACAACCCGTGATGCGACCGAAATGGGTGAGTTATATTCTTGGCTTGGACTATCAGTCGGAATTAACCTGGCCGCTAAATCACCGCTAGAAAAACGTGAAGCCTATAACTGCGATATTACATACTCTACCAACTCAGAAATCGGTTTTGATTACCTTAGAGATAATATGGTCGTTCGTGCAGAAGATATGGTGCAACGTCCATTAAACTATGCCTTGGTCGATGAAGTGGACTCTATCCTGATTGACGAAGCTCGTACTCCTCTGATTGTTTCTGGTCCTCAAGGTTCTGAAACAAATCAACTATATTTCTTGGCGGATAACTTTGTTAAATCATTGGATAAGGAAGACTATATTATTGACGTTCCTTCAAAAACAATTGGTTTATCTGATACAGGTATTGATAAGGCTGAAAAATTCTTCAAATTAAATAATCTATATGATATTGAAAATGTAGCCATCACTCACTTCTTAGACAATGCCCTTCGTGCTAATTACATCATGACCTATGATGTTGATTATTTGGTAAATGAAGATCAAGAAGTCATGATTATCGATCCATTTACAGGACGTACTATGGAAGGTCGTCGTTATTCTGATGGTCTACACCAAGCAATCGAAGCTAAAGAAGGTGTGCCTGTTCAAAATGAATCGAAGACCAGTGCTTCGATCACCTACCAAAACCTCTTCCGTATGTATAAAAAATTGGCAGGTATGACGGGTACAGGTAAGACAGAAGAAGAAGAGTTTCGTGAAATCTATAATATCCGTGTTGTACCAATTCCAACAAACCGACCTATTGCTCGTGTTGACCATGAAGATTTACTGTATCCAAGCTTAGAGTACAAATTCAACGCCGTTATCGCTGATGTGAAGCGCCGTTATGAAAAAGGTCAACCAGTACTGGTTGGTACAGTTTCGGTTGAAACATCTGATTTGATTTCACAAAAATTAGTTGCTGCAGGCGTTCCGCATGAGGTATTGAATGCTAAAAACCATTATCGCGAGGCCCAAATCATCATGAATGCTGGTCAGCGTGGAGCTGTTACGATTGCAACAAACATGGCTGGACGTGGTACAGATATTAAGTTAGGTCCTGGTGTGCGAGAATTAGGTGGACTATGTGTGATTGGTACAGAACGTCATGAGAGTCGCCGTATTGATAATCAGCTTCGTGGACGTTCAGGTCGTCAGGGTGATCCAGGGGAATCTCAGTTCTACTTATCACTCGAAGATGATTTGATGAAACGTTTTGGTTCAGAACGGATCAAGGTGTTTATGGAACGTATGAACCTTTCAGAAGAAGAGTCTGTAATCAAATCGAAAATGCTTACACGTCAAGTTGAATCAGCACAGAAACGTGTAGAAGGAAATAACTACGATATACGTAAACAAGTTCTACAATATGATGACGTTATGCGTGAACAACGTGAAATCATCTACAAACAACGTCAAGATGTGATTACAGCGGATCGTGATTTGGCACCTGAAATCAAAGCAATGATGAAGCGGACCATTGAGCGTCAAGTGGAAGGTCATTTCTTGGGTTCAAAAGATGAAGCCATTGATGGGATTATTAAGTTTGCTCATTCAACATTGGTTGAAGATGGTACATTGCATGCGGAATCCTTTAAATCAATGAATAAAAAAGAAATCATTGATAAATTGTATGAACTAGCTTTGAAAGTCTATGATTCACAAGTGAAGAAGCTTCGTGATGAAGATCGAATTCGCGAATTCCAGAAGGTACTCATTCTACGTGTTGTAGACAATAAATGGACAGATCATATTGATGCGATGGATCAGTTACGCAATGCAGTGAGCTTACGTGGATATGCTCAGAATAATCCAATCGTCGAATACCAGTCAGAATCATTTAATATGTTTAATGATATGATTGGTGCGATTGAGTTTGAAGTTACACGACTCATGATGAAAGCGCAGATTCATGACAATATTGAACGGGAACGCTCAATACAAGAATCACGTACAACGGCAGTTAAGAACATTATGCCAAACCAACCTGTCCAAACTAAAGACGCTATTTCATTTGAAGGTGTTGATCGGAATGATCCATGTCCATGTCAGTCTGGTAAGAAATTTAAAAATTGTCACGGCCGTAAATAAGAACTTGTATTCACAAGTAATCTGCTTTTATTTAAGAAATAGTTTTCGCTCATCAAGGCAGTTTTTTGACTGGAATACTCCTGTATTTTGAAAAACGAACGATGACTGACTTAGAAACTAGGTATAAGATGGAAGTATGACCGGTGAATACAAGGTCTAGGGATGAATGAAGGACTGGACGGCTGTCCAGTCTTTTGAAGTATTTAAAATATTGTATAAAGAAGGAGCACGATTTATGATTGTTGGACATGGGATTGACCTTCAAGATATAAAGGCTATCGAGCGTGCTCGCGAAAAACATCAGGGGTTCCCAAAAAAAGTACTGACTGCAAAAGAATTTGAACGCTATCAGGATTTGCATGGGCGACGACAGTTGGAATATTTGGCTGGACGTTGGGCTGTCAAAGAAGCATTTTCTAAGGCATTAGGAGTCGGTATTGGAATAGTGGGTTTTCAAGATATTGAAGTATTAAATAATCGCCAAGGGGCTCCCTACATTGCGAAGAGTCCGTTTAGTGGAAAAATTTGGCTGAGCATTAGTCATTCTGGAGAATTTGTGCAAGCGAGCGTGATTTTGGAGGAAAATAATGATTGAAAGTGACCATCGACCCAGTTATATTGAGGTTCAATTAGATGCTATAACAGCTAATCTTGAACAAGTGATTGAACCTTTGCCTAGAAAGACACAGGCATTTGCAGTTATTAAAGCAAATGCTTATGGACATGGTGCTGTTGCAGTAGCTCGACGGTTAGCGAGCCAAGTAGCAGGTTTTTGTGTTTCAAACCTGGATGAAGCGTTCGAATTACGTCAGGCTGGAATAGAGCACCCAATCTTGATTTTGGGAGTTATACCTGTTGACGATCTGCATTTAGCATTGAAGTTAAATATCAGTGTCACTCTTGCAAGTTTAGAGTGGTTAGAGCTGGTTAAAGCATCTGGTCAGGATCTAGCTGGCTTAGCTGTTCATGTTAAACTAGATACTGGAATGGGGAGAATTGGATTCAGAGACTGGTCTGAGTTGGAGAAAGTGCTTGATCTTATGAGTGAGATGGATCTTGAATTTGAGGGTATTTTTACTCATTTTGCAACAGCAGATGAAGAAGATGCACATTACTTCCACGAGCAATTGACACGTTTTAAGAAATGGCTAGATAGGTTACCGGAATTGCCTCGTTGGATACATGCAAGTAATTCAGCTACAAGTATCTGGCATGCAGATACGGTGTTTAATATGGTTCGATTAGGGGATGTTCTGTATGGTCTAAATCCTAGTGGACGTACCTTAGACCTACCATTCAAGCTCCAACCTGCATTGGGATTGTACTCTGAACTCGTACATGTTAAGCAAGTCGAGGCTGGTACCTTTCTTGGATATGGGTCAACGTATCAGAGTTCTGAGACTGAGTGGATAGGTACTATTCCTGTTGGATACGCTGATGGTGTAGTGCGAAGACTCCAAGGTTTCCATGTTCTGGTCGATGGTCAATATTGTGAAATTATTGGACGTATTTCCATGGATCAAATGACGATCCGTTTGCCGAAATCATATCAAGTTGGAACAAAAGTAACCTTGATAGGCCGTGAAGAAGACAAGGAAATAACGGTTCAAGAATGGGCTGATTATGTTGGCACGATAAATTATGAGATTGTATGTTTATTGACAGATCGTTTGCCTCGCAAACATCAATGAGATAAATAAATCAACTTTTAATCAAAAATCTATTATTTTCTGCTGGTAAGCGAATCTACCAGAAAATGATAGATTTTTTTGTTCTCTATCTCCTGACTGAGGGAAATGTCACACTCATGGTTCTAAAATGTGTAATAATCTGATGTTACATGAATTAATGACTGGAAGCGGTAAAGGGCAAACGGAGGTCTATTCCAAAGAAAGTACCTATAGTATTTTATGTTAATGATTGAGGTCTAATGAATGCTAGTAATTACTTGACATTTAAAGAGAATCGGTCTACAATACAATCATATATGGTTATAACCAGTTTAAGAAATTATATATGAAATATAAGGGGGCCAATATGGTTAGCTACATCAAAGCAAAATCAATTATTCTTGCAGATAGTGAGAAAGTTGATGCATATTTGGAAATTACTGATGATGGGCAGTTCGGTCACATTATTACCGAAAAACCAGATGGAAATATAATAGATTACTCAGACTATCATATCGCTCCGGGCTTGGTGGATACGCATATCCACGGCTTTGCGTCACATGATGTGATGGATAATGATTTTGAAGGAATTAAAGTTATTTCAGATGGCTTGCTAGCATGTGGTGTTACTTCTTGGTTGCCGACAACACTGACAGATTCGACTGAAAATTTAGATGCAGTCTGTGAAACGATTGGTCAACATGCAGGTGAAGAAACAGGGGCTAAAATTCAAGGTATCTTTTTGGAAGGGCCATTCTTTACAGAAAAATACAAGGGCGCTCAAAATCCTAAGTATATGAGTGATCCTTCTATTGAGAAGTTAGACTGCTGGCATAGTCTATCGAATGGTTTGGTGAATAAGATTGCTATTGCTCCAGAACGAGAAGGAGTTAAAGAATTCATTGAATTTGCAAATAGCAAAGCTATTCATACCGCTTTAGCACACAGTGATGCAACCTTTGCTCAAGCGCAGGCTGCGGTTGAAGCAGGTGCTAATATTTTTGTTCATGTCTATAATGGTATGAGTGGACTACATCATCGTGAACCTGGCATGGTCGGTGCAGCTTTAAGTTTACATGATGTTTATGCAGAAATGATTTGTGACGGACATCATGTTCATCCAGCAGCAGCGGAAATTGTGGTTAAGGCCCGTGGAGCAAAAGAGACAGTTCTAATCACTGACTGTATGAGAGCCGGAGGTATGGGCGAGGGTGAATCAAGACTTGGGGAATTTGAAGTCATTGTTAAAGATGGAACGGCTCGCCTCAAAGAAAGTGGAAGTTTAGCAGGTTCTATTTTGGAATTGATTGAAGCTGTACAAAATGTGGTGAGCTGGGGATTGGTCAGCCTCCCCGATGCATTACGTATGGCTTCATTAGCACCAGCGCGTTCTGTCAATATTGATCATATTTGTGGCCTAATTGCTGAAGGTCGTGCAGCTGATTTTATTGTAGTAGATGATGCAGGTCATCTGAAAGCTACTTATTTAGATGGTGTGAAACGGTTCGGCTAATCAACCGAAAAAATCATCTAAAAAAACTTGGTTAATAATTGTCTATTATGTATTCTTAAGGAGGATTCTAATGACCAAATTGCAACTATAACAAACTAAGTATGAACATATGACTCGCTTGTCAAATGGAAATCAGGTTATCGCAGCACTTGCGATTGACCAACGAGGTGCCTTGAAACGGTTGTTGGCATCAGCCGCTGGTGGTGGAGAATTTGCTAATGATATTTTGGTGGACTTCAAAAAAGTTATTTCTAGCGAACTAACCCCATATGCCAGTTCTATTCTTCTTGATGCAGAGTATGGAGTGACTGCGTCTGAACTGCGTCATGCAGATTGTGGGTTTATCGCTGCCTATGAAAAAACCGAATATGATGCTTCGACACCAGGACGTTTACCAGATCTTCTTCCAATTTGGTCAGCAAAACGTATCAAAGAATTAGGTGCAGATGCGGTTAAAATTTTGATGTACTATGACGTAGACGACAAACCTGAAATTAATGATATTAAACATGCTTTGGTTGAACGGATTGGTAGTGAATGTATTGCGGAAGATATTCCTTATTTTGTAGAAATTCTAACCTATGATGCAAGTGACATGGATGTAACTTCACGGGAGTATGCAAGCTTAAAACCTCATAAGGTAAAAAATGGTGCAATGCGTGAATTCAGCAAACCACGGTATAATGCAGACGTTCTTAAGGTAGAAGTGCCTGTAAATATGAATTTTGTCGAAGACTATACAAGTGAAGAATCTGTTTATACAGCAGATGAAGCAAGAGCCTATTTCAAAGAGCAATCGGAAGCTACTCATTTGCCATTTATATATTTGAGTGCAGGTGTCTCAGCTAAACTTTTCCAAGAAACTCTTGTCTTTGCAAAAGAATCAGGGTCAACCTTTAATGGTGTGCTCTGTGGTCGTGCGACATGGAAAGGTGCAGTGGCTATTTTTGCCAAAGAAGGTGAAGAAGCTGCTAAGGCTTGGTTAGCAGATCAAGGTCGCCGAAATGTTGAAGAATTAAATGACGTCCTTGTAACAAAAGCAAATCCATGGACTGAAAAGGTTGATTTGAACTAACTCATAAACTTTTCTAATGATAGCTTAATAAGAAAAATCCAGAGCTTTTAATAACTCTGGATTTTTTAGGATTCATGACCTGGCACTGAAAAACTTCTAAAGGTATGAAGACGTTTTTAGTTAAAAAAGGCTGCATATAATGCCTGTAAAGCTTTTTCTTTTTCTTCTGTTTTGACTACGAACATGACAGAAACTTCACTAGCACCTTGTGAAATCATAGCTAAATTAACATTTTGGTTGGATAAGGCACTAGTTGCGGTCGCAGTTACACCGACATGGCTCTTCATATTTTCACCGACAATCATGATAATAGACAAGCCGTGTTCGATTTCAGCCTTATCAACTTCCATTTTTGTTTTCAATTGACGTAGAATTTCAGCTTCTTTGATTGGTGTCAATTCTCTATTTCTAAGTACGATGGACAAATCATCAATACCAGTTGGCATATGTTCAAAACGAATGTTTAAATCCTCTAAAATTTGAAGGACTTTGCGCCCGAATCCGACTTCACGGTTCATGAGGTATTTAGAAATATTGATGCTGACAAAACCATCATCTGCAGCAATCCCAACGACAGGGAGAGTTTGATCTGTATGATCAAGAACAATTCTAGTACCTGGGTGGCTAGGGTTATTGGTATTTTTAATAACCAATGGAATACGACCGCGATAAGCAGGAAGAAGGGCCTCATCATGAAGAACGGAGAAACCTGCATATGCTAATTCACGCATCTCACGATAGGTTAGTTCTTTGATAGAGTGTGGGTGTTTGATAATTCCAGGGTGAGCAGCAAAGATCCCATCTACATCTGTAAAATTTTCATACAGATCTGCCTTAACCCCTGCAGCAACGATGGATCCTGTGATATCAGATCCACCCCGTGAGAAGGTACAAATTTGATTGTCAACAGTCACCCCAAAGAATCCAGGGATGACCAAGACTTCCTCTGCATTTTGCAATTCTTCAATTTTATCATAGCTCGAAGGAAGAATTCGTGCATTTCCTGGTTCAGAACTTACAATAATGCCAGCCTTTTTCGGATGAACATAGCGTGCTGGTAACCCTCTAAAAGTAAAGTATTCAGCGATTAACTTTGCATTGTTATCTTCCCCAGCGGATAAAAAAGTATCGTAAAGGAATTCGTTATCATTAATTGGTAAGGTGGCAAGAGAAATGATGTTTTCAGCAATCTTCTTCATGCTATTAGCTGAAAAACCAAGTTCATCGACCATTGCCTGGTAACGGTTGATAATCCACTCTTGGCTTGCCGTTACATCTTTCCCATCAACATATTCTCTGTAATACTTAATTAATGCATCTGTAACCTTTGTATCTTCGGCATTGCGTTTTCCAGGTGCTGAAACAACAACAAAACGGCGTTCAGAATCCGATTGAACAATGTTGAATACTTTTTCTAATTGACCGGCAGAAGCAAGGGAACTTCCACCAAATTTTACCACTTTCATTCTAATCTCCTTGAATATTTTTTTCTATTATAGCAGAATAAGGCGGAATTGTCAGTATGTTCAGAAAAATCTTGGTGAGAAGCCTAATAAAATACGAACAAGGTTTGTTGTTGAAAAATTTCAGAAAATCGAAAATCCTTATTGACTATGATACAATAGAGGAGTTAGGAGGCCAGAATGGTAAAAGCAATTATTTTTGACATGGATGGAGTAATTTTTGATACAGAATCATTTTATTTTCAGCGGCGTATAGATTTCTTGCTGACGAAAGGGTTGTCAGTGAGTCATCTGAAACCATCCTTTTTTGTTGGAGGGCGTGCTGGTCAAGTATGGCAACGTATTTTAGGAGATGATTACGAAAAATGGGATGTTCCTGTGCTGGAGGAGGAGTACCGAATTTATAAGGAGAATCGTCCCACACCTTACGCTGAACGAGTATTTCCAGATGTCAAGTCTGTCTTAGAGCGACTCAGTTTACATCCTGTCCCGCTTGTTCTGGCATCAAATACTGATCGAATTGATATTGAGAGAGCCTTGAAAGAAACGGGAATTCGCTCGTATTTCAGTCAAATCTATTCAGCAATGGATTGTGTAGCACCCAAACCAGATCCAGCTGTTTATGAACAAGCTGCAAAAGCAACAGGGGTTCCAAAATCGGACATTTTGGTTTTTGAAGATAGCGCCAAAGGGATTGAGGCCGCAAAAGCAGCTGGTTTAACCGTATGGGCTATTCGTGATCAACAGTTTGGAATGGATCAATCCAAAGCGGATAAGTTGGTTGATAGCCTTGAACAGGCCTTGGAATGGCTACAACTTTAATACCAATTCCTCCTTACCCGTCATAACCAAATATCTTTTAAAAGTTGGCTTTGCCAGCTTTTTTTTTCGGCTGTCACACTTTCGTGGAAAGAAAATAGTAAGTCTGTCAAAAACTATGTTACAATGGAAAATAAGAATTTGAAATTTGATATTCAAACCTTTTAAATATCAAATTATTTTAGAAGGAGGATGGTATGGCCTACCAAACTATTCGCTATGAAGTAATCGATTCAATTGCTATTTTGACTCTCGATAGACCTGATGTGTCAAATGGGTTTAATATTCCCATGTGTGAGGAAATATTAAATGCCATTCAACTTGCAGAAAATGATGAAACTGTAAAAATCTTACAAATTCAAGCAGAGGGCTCCGTTTTCTCAGTAGGGGGAGATCTGGTGGAGATGAAGCGTGCCGTAGATGAAGATGATATTGGTTCGCTCGTCAAAATTGCTGAGCTCGTCAATGATATTTCGTTTGCGCTGAAGAAAATACCTAAAATTGTTTTAATGGTAACAGATGGTGCGGTTGCTGGAGCAGCTGCCAATATGGCAGTAGCGGCAGACTTTGTTATTGCATCAAGTAAAACAAAGTTCATTCAAGCCTTTGTAGGTGTTGGGCTAGCCCCAGATGCGGGTGGCATCTTCTTGCTTAGTCGGGCGATTGGTAGCAATCGTGCTAGTCAATTAGCCATTACTGGAGAAGGGTTATCCGCTGATAAGGCCCTGGAATATGGTATTGTTTATAAACTGGCTGAGCCAGAAAAATTAGAGAAGATAGTTGCCCAAGTGTTAAAAAAACTCTTGCGTGGCTCTGTTAACTCCTATGCTGCCATTAAACAATTGGTTTGGGAAAGTCAGTTTAAGGACTGGGAGTCATATCGTCAATTGGAGTTAGCCATGCAAGAATCTCTAGCCTATAAAGAGGATTTTAAAGAAGGTGTTCGGGCACATACTGAACGTCGGAGACCGATATTTATCGGGAAATAATGACAGATTGTTCAAAAAAATGTTTGACATTCAAAATTTTATGGTTTATACTTTGGCTATCAAAGTAAAGGAGGCCTGTTTTGAAAGATCCAAAAGTGAATGACTATTTAACGTCCATTTTTAATAATGTGTTAGTGATTGAAGAAACAAGTCTGCGTAGTAGCCGATTTAATGACATTTCCATAAAAGAAATGCACACGATTGATGTGATTGGAAATATTGATGGGGCTACACCGAGTGATGTAGCTCGGACTTTGATGGTTACTTTGGGAACCGTGACAACCAGCCTGAATAATTTGGAACGAAAAGGATACGTGGAACGGATTCGTTCGACCAAAGACAGGCGTGTGGTGCATATCTATTTAACAAAGAAGGGCCGATTAGTCTATCGATTGCATCAAAGATTTCATAATGAAATGGTGAAACAAATCACGGATGGAATGGATGATACGGAATACCAAGTAATGAAGAAAGGACTCATGAAACTCTATCACTTCTTGGAGGATTTGAAATGAGAACCTATGCTAAAATCAGTCAGGTAGCCCACTACCTTCCGAAGAAGATTGTGACCAATGATGATTTAGCCCAGCAAATGGATACCAGTGATGAATGGATTCGTAGCCGTACAGGTATCAGACAACGATATGTTGCTACGGACGAGACAACTAGTGAATTAGCTAGTCAGGTAGCAAAGAAATTATTAGAAAAGTCTCAACTAGATGCTTCTGATATTGATTTCATCATCGTCGCAACGATTACTCCAGATGCATCCATGCCATCAACGGCAGCTATGGTTCAAGCAGCAATTGGTGCGAAAAAGGCTTTTGCCTATGATCTCGTTGCAGCTTGTTCAGGATTTGTTTTTGCGCTATCAACAGCGGAAAAAATGCTTGCTTCAGGAGTCTATAAGAGAGGACTTGTCATTGGAGCAGAGACCCTATCAAGGTCTGTCGACTGGTCAGATCGATCAACGGCAGTTTTATTTGGAGATGGTGCTGGAGGAGTTTTGCTGGAAGCGTGTGAACAACCGAGCTTTTTAGCAGAAATCTTGCGAACAGATGGCGGTCGAGGTGCTAGTCTGACAGCAGGGATAGACCAGAAAGAGACGCCATTCTCTACACAAAGCCGTCAGCAACCCTTTATCCAAATGGAGGGCAGAGCTATATTTGAATTTGCTACGAGGGATGTTACGGCAACCATGGCAGAGCTGCTAGAACAAGCTGATATGACTGTGGATTGCGTTGATTATTTCTTGCTACATCAAGCCAATATACGTATCCTAGATAAGATGGCTCGTAAATTGGGAGTGGCGCGTGAAAAATTTCCAGCAAATATGGATAAATATGGCAATACCAGCGCAGCAAGTCTTCCTATTCTCTTATCAGAATGTGTAGAGAGCGGAATGTTGCGATTGGATGGAAGCCAGACTGTTCTCATGGCTGGTTTCGGTGGAGGCCTCACATGGGGAACTCTACTCTTACAACTTTAGTTAATTCCTTGCCGTAGGCAAGATTAAAATATTTTATTTTCCAAAAGGAGACACATATCATGGCAGTATTTGAAAAAGTACAGGAAATCATCGTTGAAGAATTGGGTAAGGATGCTGAAGAAGTGACCCTTACAACAACCTTTGAAGATTTGGATGCAGATTCATTGGATCTTTTCCAAGTCATCTCTGAAATCGAAGATGCATTCGATATTCAAATCGATACTGAAGAAGGTTTGACAACTGTAGGCGATTTGGTTGCTTATGTTGAAGAAAAAACAAAATAATGACTGTTAAGGAAAATGCTGTTTAGCATTTTTCTTTGAATAATTAGTTTGATGTTCAAAACATTGAAGTATCAAACTAATTTTTAGTGAGGGTTTGGCCCTCGCTTGTTTAGCTAATGGTTTGATATTCAAATGATTAGGTAAGCAAGAAAAAAGAAGAGGAAATTATGAAGACGAAAATAACAGAATTGCTCGATATTCAGTATCCTATTTTTCAAGGTGGTATGGCTTGGGTGGCTGATGGAGATTTGGCTGGTGCCGTATCTAATGCAGGTGGTCTAGGAATCATCGGTGGAGGGAATGCTCCCAAAGAGGTGGTCAAGGCTAACATAGACAAGGTTAAATCTATCACGGACAGGCCTTTCGGTGTCAATATCATGCTTTTGTCTCCTTTTGCGGATGACATTGTTGACTTGGTCATCGAAGAAGGTGTGAAAGTTGTCACTACAGGAGCTGGAAATCCAGGGAAGTATATGGAACGTCTCCATGCTGCAGGGATTACGGTTATTCCTGTTGTACCGAGTGTAGCCCTTGCTAAACGCATGGAAAAATTAGGGGTAGATGCTGTTATTGCTGAAGGAATGGAAGCCGGAGGCCATATTGGTAAATTGACCACTATGACCTTGGTTCGTCAGGTTGTTGAAGCTGTATCTATTCCTGTTATTGCTGCTGGAGGTATTGCAGATGGTGCAGGTGCAGCAGCAGCATTCATGTTGGGTGCAGAAGCGGTGCAAGTTGGAACTCGTTTTGTAGTAGCTACAGAGTCTAATGCCCATCAGTCTTATAAGGAAAAAGTTTTAAAAGCTAAGGATATTGATACAACAGTATCTGCATCTATTGTTGGACATCCTGTGAGAGCCATCAAGAATAAGTTGTCATCTGCCTATGCAGCTGCAGAAAAAGATTTCTTGGCAGGTAAAATTTCGGCAGATGCTATTGAAGAACTTGGTGCAGGAGCGCTCCGCAATGCAGTTGTTGATGGTGATGTAACAAATGGCTCAGTAATGGCTGGTCAAATTGCTGGTCTAGTTTCTAAAGAAGAATCTTGTGAAGATATTTTGAAAGATATCTATTATGGAGCAGCCAAAGTGATTAAAGAAGAGGCAAGCCGTTGGGCTTCGGTTGGAGAATAGGATGACAAAGACAGCTTTTCTTTTTGCAGGTCAAGGGTCTCAGACAGTGGGTATGGTTCGCGACCTTTACGAATATTACCCGATAGTTAGAGAAACGTTTGACCAGGCTAGTCAGATTCTGGGGTATGACATTCGTGCCCTAATTGACAATCAAGAGGATAAATTACATCAGACTCGCTATACCCAACCTGCTATTTTGACCACTTCTGTGGCTATTTTTCGACTACTGGAAGAAGAGGGAGTACAACCTGATATGGTAGCTGGACTATCCTTGGGAGAATATTCAGCTCTGGTGGCATCGGGAGCTTTGGCCTTTGAAGATGCGATTGCCCTGATTGCTAAGCGTGGTGAATATATGGAAACGGCTGCGCCAGCAGGGACTGGTAAAATGGTTGCTGTTCTCAACACAGATGTCAACTTGATTGAAGAAATTTGCTCAACAGTTACCTCTGGTATCGTTTCCCCAGCCAACTACAACACACCGGCCCAAATCGTCATCGGTGGCGAGGTGGCTGCTGTGGATGAGGCAGTTGAATTGCTGAAGGAAGCAGGTGTCAAACGGATGATTCCGCTCAATGTATCTGGCCCCTTTCATACAGCACTTTTAAAACCAGCATCAGATCAGTTAGCCTTAGCTTTGGAACAGGTAGATTTCGCAGATTTTCGAGTACCATTGGTGGGAAATACCCAAGCTACAGTGATGAAAAAAGATGAGATAAGATTTCTTCTAACCCGTCAAGTGATGGAACCAGTTCGTTTCTATGAGTCAATCGCAACCATGCAGGAAGCTGGCGTGACTAACTTTATTGAAATCGGTCCAGGTAAAATATTATCAGGATTTGTCAAGAAAATCGATAAGACAGCGCATGTTGTAGCCATTGAAGATATAGAGGGGTTACAAATAGTATTGAATAAATCATGAGGAGGAATCATGGAATTAATAAATAAAAATGTTTTTGTAACAGGTTCAAGTCGAGGAATTGGCTTGGCCATTGCCCATAAGTTTGCTAGTCTTGGTGCTAATGTGGTGCTGAACGGTCGTGGTCAGCTAGGCCAGGACTTGCTGGATAGCTTTGCAGGTTATGGTGTGAAAGTCCTAGCTATTTCAGGAGATATTTCAAGCGCGCAAGATGCCAAACGAATGGTGGCAGAAGCCATCGAAACACTCGGTAGCGTCGATATTTTGGTCAACAATGCAGGGATTACCAAAGATGGAATGGCTCTTCGTATGACAGAAGAGGATTTTGATAGGGTTCTGAAGGTAAATCTTACCGGAACTTTTAATATGACGCAGGCTGTTTTGAAACCAATGACAAAGGCTCGAGAGGGTGCTATTATCAATCTATCAAGTGTATCTGGCTTGATTGGAAATGCTGGACAGGCCAATTATGCTGCATCAAAGGCAGGTGTGATTGGATTTACCAAAGCCATTGCCCGTGAGGTTGCTGGGCGAAATGTTCGTGTCAATGCGATTGCGCCGGGTTTTATCCAGTCTGATATGACAGACGTACTATCTGACAAGATTAAAGAAGCTATGATTGCACAAATTCCTATGAAACGATTTGGGGCACCAGAAGAAGTAGCTGATGTTGCTGTATTCCTTGCCAAGCAAGAATATCTAACAGGACAGGTGATTGCTGTTGACGGTGGCTTGACAATGCAGTAAACCAGTCTTCCAATTTATCTTTTATTACTTCGAAGAGCGAGGAAACTTGGTTTCCAGTTTTCCAGCTTCAAACAATTTATTGGATTGTTTGAACTCGCTTTGCCGTACTAATGGAGCGTTACTTACTTTCGTAAGTACGATTTCCAATCTTCAATAGTCCACTAGACTATTGAAGCTGTCTGTAACTTGTTGAAATAAACTTTGTTCGTAGAACTAAAAGCAAACGGAAAGACTGCAATAACGCACTGTGAATTTAATATTGTTTTGTGTGTTGTTTTAAGAGAGGTTTGAAAATGAAAAAATTAAATCGTGTAGTAGTAACAGGCTACGGTCTGACATCTCCAATCGGAAATACGCCAGAGGAATTCTGGGATAGCTTGGTCAATGGTAAGATTGGTATCGGAAAGATTACCAAGTTTGATACTAGTGAATACTCTGTTCATAATGCGGCCGAAATTAAGGATTTTCCTTTTGATAAATACTTTGTAAAAAAAGATACAAATCGCTACGATAACTACTCACTCTATGCTCTTTATGCGGCTCGAGAGGCCGTAGCCAATGCCAATCTCGATACAGAAGCGGTTGACAGTGACCGTTTTGGCGTTATCTTATCAACAGGTATCGGTGGTATTTTGGAAATTGAAGAGCAAGTGGCTCGTATGAACGAAAAGGGGCCAAAACGAATTCGTCCCATGGCTCTTCCAAAGGCCTTACCAAACATGGCGGCTGGTAATATTGCCATGCAGGTCGGTGCAAATGGTGTCTGCAAGTGTGTCATCACAGCCTGTGCTTCGTCAAATGATGCCTTAGGAGAGGCCTTCCGTGAAATCAAGTTTGGTTTCCAAGATGTCATGTTGGCTGGTGGAGCAGAGGCAGCCATTACTCCGTTTGCAATCGGTGGTTTCCAAGCTTTGACAGCTATGTCGACTACTGAGGATCCAGAACGTGCGTCTATTCCATTTGACAAGGACCGCAATGGTTTTGTCATGGGAGAGGGTTCCGCGGTTTTAGTATTGGAAAGTTTGGAACACGCAGAGGCGCGTGGGGCGACGATTTTAGCTGAAATCGTTGGTTATGGAAATACCTGCGATGCTTACCACATGACTTCTCCACATCCAGAAGGTCTGGGTGCTATTAAGGCCATGAAGTTGGCCATTTCAGAAGCAGGTTTAGAGCCAGCTGATATTGACTACATCAATGCCCATGGCACTTCGACACCGGCTAATGAAAAAGGGGAAAGCCAAGCTATCGTATCCGTCTTCGGCAAGAATACGCCAGTTTCTTCCACCAAGTCCTTCACAGGCCACTTGTTGGGGGCGGCGGGTGCAGTTGAGGCGGCAGCTGTCATTGAGGCTATGCGGCACTCTTACGCACCAAAGACAGCTGGTACGACAGAGTTGTCTGACTACATCGAGGCGGATGTCATCTTTGGTCAAGGCCGTGATATGGAAATCCGTCATGCCATTTCAAATACATTCGGCTTTGGAGGTCACAACTCGGTGATTGCTTTCAAACGTTGGGAGGCTTAAGTGAATATTACAGAAATAAAGGATTTGATGAGTCAGTTTGACCAGTCAAGTCTGCGAGAATTTTCATATAGCAATGCTGGGGAAACCTTGCATTTCAGTAAAAATCAGCAGGCGATAGCGGCTCCGAGTCCAAAGGTAGAAGCTCCGCTTGCTCCAGTAGCTCCTGCAAGCCCAACCGTGCCAGCAGCTGAAACCAGTGAGCCAGCTCCAGCAGAAGTAAGTGTAAGCCCTGTGGCAGAAGGTGCAGTGGTGGAAAGTCCTTTAGTTGGTGTAGCTTATTTGTCTCCATCGCCTGACAAGCCAGCCTTCGTAGCAGTTGGCGATACGGTCAAAAAAGGGCAGACCCTCATGATTATTGAAGCCATGAAGGTCATGAATGAAGTGCCAGCTGACCGTGACGGTGTTGTCACAGAGATTTTGGTGGCCAACCAAGACGTTGTAGAATATGGACAAGGATTGGTACGTATCAAATGATTGATATTTTGAAAATTAAAGAGGCGCTTCCTCATCGCTATCCTATGCTCTTGGTCGATCGTGTCCTTGAAGTATCGGAAGACGAGATTGTGGCCCTCAAAAATGTGACCATTAACGAGCCCTTCTTCAACGGGCATTTTCCAGACTATCCTGTCATGCCAGGTGTTCTCATCATGGAGGCTTTGGCACAAACCGCAGGTGTCTTGGAATTGTCCAAGGAAGAAAACAAGGGCAACCTGGTCTTTTATGCCGGAATGGACAAAGTTAAATTTAAGAAGCAAGTTGTACCTGGAGACCAGTTAATCATGACAGCAAAATTTGTCAAACGCCGTGGAACCATTGCGGTCGTTGAGGCAAAGGCAGAGGTGGACGGGAAATTGGCTGCATCGGGGGTGTTGACTTTTGCTATCGGGAAATAAATCAGTTCTCCATTTTATCTTTTATTGCGTCGTTAACTCGTTTTGCCGTACCCAAGTACTGTCTACAACAAATGATACGAATTTTATTTGTCTCATTTCCAACCTCCAAAGGTTTCCCAAACCTTTGGAGCAAGCACTAAAAGTAAAATGAAGAACTGCTATTGATAACCATTATTTAATATTCTCATCTTGAGATTGTTATAACAATTATTCTATGTTAAAAAGGAGATAGGATTCATCATGTTTGAGAAAATTTTGATTGCCAATCGTGGTGAGATAGCGGTGCGGATTATTCGTGCGGCCAGGGAATTGGGGATAGCGACAGTAGCTGTCTACTCAGAAGCCGACAAGGAAGCACTCCATACCATGTTGGCAGATGAGGCAGTTTGTATTGGACCAGCACGTTCGACAGACTCCTATCTCAATATGCAGGCGGTCATCTCGGCGGCTGTTGTGACAGGTGCTCAGGCTATTCACCCTGGTTTTGGATTTTTGAGTGAAAACTCCAAATTTGCCACCCTCTGTGAAGAGGTCGGCATCAAGTTTATCGGGCCATCCGGAACGGTTATGGATACCATGGGGGATAAAATCAACGCGCGGGCGGAGATGATTAAGGCTCAAGTGCCTGTTATTCCAGGATCAGACGGTGAAGTCTTAACAATCCAAGAAGCCCTTGAAATCGCTGAAAAGATTGGCTACCCTGTCATGCTCAAGGCATCGGCAGGTGGTGGCGGTAAGGGGATTCGTAAGGTGGAAAAAGCTGAAGACTTAGTGCCTGCCTTCGAATCGGCTTCCAGCGAAGCCAAGGCAGCCTTTGGTAATGGCGCTATGTATATGGAGCGGGTCGTTTATCCAGCTCGCCATATCGAAGTACAGATTTTGGCGGATCAGCATGGTCATGTCATTCATCTGGGAGAACGGGATTGTTCCCTTCAACGCAATAACCAAAAAGTTTTAGAAGAAGCTCCGTCTATTGCTATAGGCCAGACCATGCGGGACCGTATCGGTCAAGCAGCTGTGCGGGCTGCCCAGTCAGTTGGTTATGAAAATGCAGGGACCATTGAGTTCCTCTTGGATGAAGCCAAAGGCGAATTTTACTTCATGGAAATGAACACACGGGTGCAGGTAGAACATCCTGTAACCGAGTTTGTGACTGGTGTGGATATTGTCAAGGAGCAGATTAAAATAGCAGCTGGTCAGGAACTCAGTGTCCGTCAAGAAGATGTGCAGATTACAGGTCATGCTATTGAATGCCGTATCAATGCCGAAAATCCAGCCTTCAACTTCGCCCCAAGCCCGGGAAAAATCTCCAATCTTTATCTGCCAAGTGGTGGCGTTGGTTTGCGTGTGGACTCGGCAGTTTATCCGGGCTACACGATTCCACCATACTATGATTCTATGATTGCTAAGGTTATTGTGCATGGAGAAAATCGTTTCGAAGCTCTAATGAAAATGCAACGTGCGCTTTATGAACTAGAAATTGAAGGAGTGGTAACCAATACGGACTTCCAGTTGCACTTGATTTCTGACAAACGTGTTGTGGCTGGTGATTATGATACAGCCTATCTTATGGAAGAGTTTTTACCGCACTATCAAGAAGAATTAAAAAAGTAAATTAGGAGAGAAGTATGGCTTTGTTTCGTAAAAAGGATAAGTATATTCGCATCAGTCCCAATCGTTCACGGACAGAAAAGGCAATTCAAACAAAGCCGGAAGTGCCAGATGAACTCTTTTCGAAGTGTCCTGCTTGTAAAGAGATTTTGTACAAACGAGATCTTGGACCAGAAAAAGTCTGTCACCATTGTTCATATAACTTTCGAATTACAGCCTATGAACGTCTGAATTTGACGATAGATGAGGGAACATTTGAGGAATTATTTACAGGAATTGACACGAAAAATCCGCTCGATTTTCCAAATTATCTTGAAAAGTTGTCTGAAAATCGTCAGAAAACGGGACTGGATGAGGCAGTCTTGACTGGTAGGGCGAAAATTGGTGGTTATTCAGTAGCTTTGGGAATTATGGACTCAAACTTTATCATGGCCTCCATGGGAACGGTGGTCGGTGAGAAAATCACTCGTCTTTTCGAGCTCGCTATGGAAGAGCGACTCCCAGTTGTACTATTTACCGCATCTGGCGGTGCTCGAATGCAGGAGGGCATTATGAGTCTGATGCAAATGGCCAAAATTTCAGCTGTAGTAAAACGTCATTCTAATGTGGGTCTCTTTTACTTGACGGTCTTGACTGACCCGACAACAGGAGGTGTGACGGCTAGTTTTGCCATGGAAGGCGATATTATCCTGGCTGAGCCACAGGCCTTGGTTGGTTTTGCAGGACGGCGCGTGATTGAGTCAACTGTACGGGAAAATTTGCCAGATGATTTCCAGAAGGCTGAATTTTTACAAGAACATGGCTTTGTTGATGCCATTGTCAAACGCCAAGATTTACCAACGACGATTAGTCGCTTGCTGAGAATGCATGGAGGTGTGAGATGACCAGTGATATTGCACGTATGATCCGTTTGGCACGTGATCAGGCACGCTTGACGACCTTAGACTATGCCACGCAACTCTTCGATGATTTTATTGAGTTACATGGTGACCGAAACTTCCGCGATGACGGTGCTGTGGTCGGTGGTATCGGCTTTCTAGCAGGTCAGCCTGTGACGGTTATTGGAATCCAAAAAGGCAAGAACCTCCAGGACAACCTTAAACGCAACTTTGGTCAGCCCCATCCTGAAGGTTACCGCAAGGCCCTTCGCCTTATGAAGCAGGCGGAGAAGTTTGGTCGTCCAGTTGTCACATTTATTAATACTGCAGGAGCATATCCAGGCGTCGGTGCAGAGGAGCGTGGACAGGGCGAGGCCATTGCCCGAAACCTCATGGAGATGAGCGACCTCAAGGTGCCTATTATCGCCATTATCATCGGTGAGGGAGGATCTGGTGGGGCTCTTGCTCTAGCAGTCGCAGACCAGGTCTGGATGCTGGAAAACTCTATGTACGCTGTCCTCAGCCCTGAAGGTTTTGCCTCTATCCTCTGGAAAGACGGCAGTCGGGCCATGGAAGCAGCAGAACTCATGAAGATCACGTCATACGAATTGGAGAAACTGCAAGTGGTCGATCGGGTTGTTTTGGAAAATGGCAGAGCTACCAAGGAAGTCTTGGCTGACATCAAGGAAAACCTTGTCAGCCAGTTGGCTCAACTGCAGACCTTGCCACTTGATGAGCTGCTCGAAAACCGCTATCAACGCTTTAGAAAGTACTAGGAAGACCTAGTATTTTTTTCTAGATTTGATACAAGGGATAAAATCATTTCAGGAGGTTTTCCATGTTAGTAAATGCAGATCTATCAAACGCAGAAGAATTGCTACCTATTCAGCACCGAGCATTTGCAGCTTTGTATGAAACCTATCAGGACCAGTACAACCCTGCTATTGAAGCTATGGACTATTTTCAATCACGATTTGCACGACCAAATTGCACCTACTACAAGATTGTCAAGGAAGGGCACACAGTCGGTTTAGTACGAACAACGGTCGCTGAAGATGCAGACCAGGGCTGGTTAGACATGACTGGCATTGATCCAGACTACAGAGGAAAAGGCTATGGTCACAAGGCTATGCTAGAATTAGAAAGCCTTTATCCGACAAGTTATCCGTTGGGTGCTCTGTACCGTCTTACAGGAGCCTAGATTAGTCGCTTTCTATGAAAAACTTGTCAAAACCGAACCTGAACAAGAAGCTATGGACATGGTCTACATGGAGAAATGGATTTTGGATCCAAAAAAAACGTTTCTGTTAGTCAGTTGGATAACGGAAACGTTTTTTATTTTAATTTAATTCTGATTTATCAGGTAAAAGTATGGCCAGAACGATATAGGCAGTTAAAAAAGGTAAATTAGTGATAATGGCCAAGAAGATGACAACCAATCGAACGTTTTCTAACTTCCAACCATAGTTTTCATACACGTCAAAATAGTCATATAGTCCAGCGATAACACCAGCAATTTCTTTACGACTTTTATCTTTATACCATTTCTTTGGTTTCATATCTCACTCCTATGGTTTAATTACTTCTACCCCACCCATGTATGGACGGAGTACTTCGGGAATAGTAACAGAGCCGTCTTCATTTTGGTAGTTTTCAAGGATGGCAGCCACGGTACGACCAACTGCTAAACCAGACCCATTGAGGGTGTGGAGCAATTTAACCTTGCCGTCAGCAGCATCGCGGTAGCGGATTTGGGCACGGCGGGCTTGGAAATCCTCGGTATTTGAACAGCTTGAGATTTCACGGTAGGCATTTTGGGCAGGAATCCAGACTTCTAAGTCATAGGTTTTGGCTGCTGAGAAGCCCATGTCGCCTGTACAGAGGGCAAGGACGCGGTAAGGCAAGCCTAATTTTTGAAGGATATTTTCTGCATTTGCTGTCATTTTTTCCAATTCATCATAAGATTGCTCTGGTGTGGCAAATTTGACCATTTCAACCTTGTGGAATTGGTGAAGGCGGATAAGACCACGGGTGTCACGACCAGCAGAACCTGCTTCAGAACGGAAAGATGGGCTCATAGCTGTGAAGTAGATTGGCAAGTCTTTTTCTTCCAAAATCTCATTGCGGTAGTAGTTGGTCAATGGCACCTCCGCAGTTGGAATGAGGACATAGTTAGTATCAGTCAACTCAAACGTATCTTCTTTAAATTTTGGATATTGACCGGTACCATACATTGAGTCACGGTTAACCATATAAGGCGTGATAATTTCTTGGTAGCCTTCTGTGATATGCTCATCCAACATGAAGTTATAAAGGGCACGCTCCAAACGAGCACCTAAATTCTTGTAGAAAAGGAAACGAGCACCAGTTACTTTTGCACCACGTTCCCAGTCCAGAATGTCAAGGTCTTCACCCAAATCCCAGTGAGCTTTTGGCTCGAAATTAAATTCACGGGGTGTTCCCCAACGGCGAACTTCCACGTTTTCCTCTTCGTCAACCCCAACTGGAACAGAATCATGAGGAGTATTTGGAAGAACTGCAAGGATGGCATTTAGTTTTTCATCAATTTCTAAGAGTTCTGCATCTAAATTTTTCACATCTGCAGACAATTTTTGCATAGCAGCAATCTTATCATCTACATTTTCTTTGTTACGTTTTGCTTGGGCAATTTCTGCAGAAACTGTGTTACGTTCAGCTTTTAATTCTTCTACAGTAACCAAGATTTCACGGCGTTTTGCATCCAATTCTTTGATATTTTCCAAGCTTTCAGCAGTTACACCACGTGTAGCTAATTTAGAAGCTACTCCGTCAAAATCTGTACGAATACGTTTTATATCTAACATAACTATGGATACCCAGAGCAGAGTAGCTACAAGTCAAAGTAGAAAGTTACTAGAAAGTTTAGATTTTTTAGGTGGCTTTTTACTTTGACAGAGCCTAATGCTCTAGTTCAATTTTTAGCATCTTGAGTGACGATGAAATTGAACTTTCCTTTCTTTTTTTTTAAATAAAACGCACACATGAGTAACTACTGGAGCGATATTTACCGCGGTTCCATCCAGTTTCACATGTGTGCACTTTTTAATAATTAATTTTAGTAGCAACGGTAGAATTTCATTAATTTTACTTATCTGCTCACAGCAACCGCAGACTTTCTGAAAAGCTAAACTAATTACTTATCCGTTTGTCTTATTATACTAGATTTTCTATTTTTTGGCAAATAGATTAAAAATTTTTCTTTCAATTGTTTGAATGAGGGTTGGTAATTTGACGACTTTCTCATTACCGATATGCTCACGAGCAACTTTGAGAATTTTACCAGAGTCTTTGGAAGCAAACAGGAATCGACTTTTTTTGGTGTAAATTTCAAAATGTCGACTGATTTTTTTTCCAGAAACATTTGCACCAATGCGAGTCATCTCTGACCAAGGAATCTGGATATAACGCTCAACGTTGCTATCAGGATAGAATTCTAGAGCCTTGTCACCAAGTAAAAATTTGCCAACCTTACCACCAAATCCCATGTAAGAAACTCCTGTGGTTTGTAGCTCAATGCTTGTATTTTGTGATTGTGCCATAGTGTTCCCTTCTTAGATATTCATTATATCATAAAACCCCGCATTTGCGGGGTAATTGATTACATAATTCCGAAGAAACGAGCAAGAATACCTACGATGAAGAGACCGATAATCATTGTGATTGGTGTTACTTTTTTCTTAAGCAAGTACATGCAGAGGAAAGTAAGGAGAAGTCCCATCAAACCTGGAATCAAACTGTCCAACTGGCCTTGTAAAGTTTGTGCTTGAGTTGGTTCAAGGCTAAATCCGCTAAGAGCTTGACCAAGAATACCTTTCAACTCAGTACCAGTAACTGTACCTTCTGGGAAGACAATGTAGGCACCTTCTGACAATTGTTTAGCAGGAAGGTTTACAGAGAAATTAATAGAAACCCAACGTTGAACAAGTACAGCAAGGATGAACATACCAAGGATAGAAGCACCTTTTGTAATATCTTGTAGGATACCACCTGACATGTCTTTAGTGATTTCACTACCAGCTTTGTAACCAAATTCTTGAGTATACCAAAGGAAGGAAATACGGATAGCATTCCATCCGATAAAGAATAGAAGTGGACCAACGATGTTACCAGTCATTGCAAGTGAAGCACCAAGGGCACCGAGAATCGGACGAACAGTAAACCAGAAAACTGGGTCACCGATACCTGCAAGAGGTCCCATCATACCGATTTTCACACCTTGGATTGCTTTGTCATCGATTTCAGCACCATTAGCACGTTCTTCTTCTAGGGCAAGTGTTACACCAAGGATTGGAGAAGCAACATATGGGTGTGTGTTGAAGAATTCCAAGTGGCGCTCAAGGGCAGCAGCTTGATCTTCTTTTTTAGTGTAGAGTTTTTTGATAGCTGGAATCATTGCATATGCCCAACCTAAGTTTTGCATACGCTCATAGTTCCAAGAACCTTGAAGGAAGGTTGAACGCCACCAAACTTTTTTACGATCGCTTACGGAAAGTTGAATTTTTTCTGACATGGTTAAATCTCCCTTCTCTTAGTAGTCTTCAAGAATATCGCCGATTGGGTCGTTAGATGAAGCACCACCGTTACCAGAACCACCTTGTTTAGACAAGTTAAGGTAGATAATAGCAATTGCAACACCGATAACACCAAGTGCGATAAGAGTCAATTGGCTAATTGCAGCAAATGCAAAACCAAGTGCGAAGAATGGCCATACTTCACGAGTTGCCATCATGTTGATAACCATAGCATAACCTACAGCAACAACCATACCACCACCAACAGCCATACCGCCTTTGAGCCATTCTGGCATTGCTTCAAGAACAGATTGAACAGCTTCAGCTGGCATTGCTAGAAGAAGAGCAGCAGGAATCGCGATACGCAAACCTTGGAGAAGGAGAGCAAATAAGTGGTAACGTTCTACTGCAGCAAAGTTAGCTTCTTTTGCAGCATTATCAGCACCGTGTACAAGACCGACTGAAATTGTACGTACAATCATAGTAAGGAAAAGACCAGCTACTGCAAGAGGGATAGCAGTTGTAGTAGCAACGGCAATACCTTCAGTTGAGAAGTCTCCACCTTTAATCATGATGATAGCAGCAGCAACTGAAGCGAGAGCGGCGTCAGGAGCAACAGCTGCACCAATGTTAGCCCAACCAAGGGCAATCATTTGTAGAGAACCACCAAGCATAACACCTGCAGCTAAGTTACCAGTAACTAGACCGATAAGTGTACAAGCGACCAATGGTTGATGGAATTGGAATTCGTCAAGGATACCTTCAAGACCAGCGAAGAAGGCAACGATGACAACGAGAATTGCAGAAATAAATGTAATATCTGACATGTTGTAATCCTTTCTATACTAACAGATCGATTTATTGAACGTTTGCCTTGTTGATCAGTTCAAACAAGTCTTTTTTCGAATCGTTTGGTACTTTACGAACGTCAAATTTCACTCCAAGGTCACGCAATTTTTCAAATGTTGCAACGTCATCTTTATCCATTGATAATACGTTATTGACCATTGTTTTACCAGTTGAGTGAGCCATAGAACCGACATTCAATTCTTTGATTTCAAGTCCGCCTTCAATCGCTTCAAGAGCTTCTTGAGGCGTTTCGAAAAGAATCAAGGCATGTGTATTACCAAAGCGAGGGTCTTTTGATACCTCAATCAATTTCTTGATTGGTACAACGTTCGCTTTTACGTTACCAGGTGCAGCCTGTTTGATGAGTTGTTTGCGCAATTCATCTTTTGCAACCGTATCAGATGCAACGATAATACGATCTACTTTAGAAGCAGGAACCC
The DNA here is from genome assembly GCF_049893385.1 of Streptococcus sp. VTCC 12905. Lineage (NCBI taxonomy): Bacteria > Bacillati > Bacillota > Bacilli > Lactobacillales > Streptococcaceae > Streptococcus > Streptococcus sp. VTCC 12905. Next base: position 40,505 of record NZ_JBMVJC010000008.1, read on the forward strand.
AAGCAGTTGCCACTTGACCATGCAAGAGACGCGAATCGATACGAGCCAAGTTGATTTTCAACTTGCCGTCACCAATAACAGTTCCTGGAGGGATAGCACCTTGAGGTGCAGCAGGAGTGGCAGTTGCCACAGGAGTAGCTTCAGCTGGTTGAAGTTCTTCTGGAAGAACCTTCACTCCATCCTTAGCTTCCTTAATAATGTTTGCCGCAACTTCTTCCACACCAGCAGAAGCATTAATCATACGTTCTGTGTATGCTTGGATAAGCATTGGCAAGTTTAGACCTGTGATGATTACTACCTTGCGGTTTGGATTTTCACCAGCTACGCGGCTTGCTTGGTTAAATGGTGAACCACTCCAAAGGTCAGCCAAAACCAAAACTTCATCATCGGCATCGAATGCGTCAACGGCTGCATTCAGCTTGGCATATAAATCATCAGGACCTTCACTTGGCATAAAAGTAACGACTTGTACTTTTTCTTGTTCGCCAAAGATCATTGAACCTGACTGATGAATACCAGCAGCAAATTCGCCATGACTTGCAATAATGATTCCAATACTCATTATTGATCCTCCTAAATTTTTTTAGATCCTATGAAAGTCTGAAAAGGCCATCATATTCCTTGGAACGTGTATATTATAAAACGCTTACACAAGAATGTCAAGTATTTATGTAAATAAGTTTGGGAAAACTTTCAGAAAAACTATAAAATAATACCGCTTCGCATATGTTTTATTGGTCGCAGAACTCCTGATATCATCGCTTTTGTACAAAACAAAAACTCTGAAAATAATTTTTCAGAGCCTATAATTTTTTATAAAAATAATTTTTCTAATTCTTTTGCGACACCATCTTCAAAATTGGCAAATTCAGTCATCTGATCAGCATGGGGGCGAAGTGTGTCACTACAGTTTTTCATGCCATATGCTTTTCCAGCGAGGTCAAGCATTTCTACATCATTATGTTCATCCCCAAATGCAATCAAATCTTTTGCATCTAATTGAAATATATCCAATAAATAAATCAAAGCTGAAGCCTTAGTAACACCTTTTGCACAGGTTTCCAATACATTGAGAGGTCCACCCCAGGTATTGATTTCTAATTCATTATTGAAATAAGATCTCATTTCTTCCGCAAGTGCGTATTTATCAGTTGCTCTTGTCTGCATGAGGATTGAATGTGGGTCAGAAGTGATTAATTCAGGTGTAATAAGTGTATCAGGTGTTATTTGTTCAACTCCCATCAAGCTAGGATCAACTCGGTCCAGATGATTTTGTGTAATAAAGAATTTATTTTTATACTCACCAGCAATAAACTCGGCTTCAAATGTATCTTCAGATTTTAAAAATTCTAATAGATAGCTTTTATCGATTAAAACACTCTTTTCCCATTCCCATCTTCGATTTGGAATATGTACCAATGACCCGTTAAAATTAATCATCGGTGTATCTAACTCCAGTTGTTGATAGAATGTTTCAGCCATCCGATAGGGGCGTCCAGTAGCAATTAAAACTAGGTGTCCCTGTTTTCTTACTTTTTTAATTGTAGAGATTGTGTACTCGGATAATTGGCTTTCTTGATTTAAAAGCGTTCCATCCAAATCAATTGCTATCATTTTTTTCTTCATCATTTAATGTTTATATTACTCCGTTTTATAGCTAATAAGTGACAGTATATCAAAAACAAGTAAGATAATCAAAAAATTAATAGTTCAGCTATTTAATAGTAGAGAATGCAATATAGTTCACAAAAAACGAACGTTTCAACAAATATTTAAGAGGAATCTGTAAAAATTACTGGAAAAAGCGTTCATTTCTATTGAAATATTATTTTATTTCCAGTATAATAAGTTTATTGTTCGTGAATAAAGGAGAAAAATGAAAAAATGGACAAATTTTTTAAACTAAAAGAACATAATACGACTGTTTCGACAGAGATTATGGCAGGGCTTACGACATTCTTTGCAATGTCATATATTTTATTTGTTAACCCAAGCATTTTGAGTGTTGCGGGTATGCCAACCCAAGCTGTTTTCTTGGCGACCATTATTGCCAGTGCGGTCTCTACATTAGTAATGGGACTATTTGCAAATGTACCTTATGCTTTGGCACCAGGTATGGGGTTGAATGCCTTCTTCACCTATACAGTAGTTATTGGTTTGGGCTTCACATGGCAAGAAGCACTTGGTATGGTATTCTTGTGTGGTTTGTTTAATATCTTTATCACAGTTACAAAAGTTCGTAAAAGTATTATTAAGGCGATTCCTGTTAGCTTGCAACATGCTATTGGTGGAGGTATTGGGGTATTTGTAGCCTACCTTGGTTTCAAAAATTCTAACTTGATTACTTTCCTAACATCTGGTTCAGATATCATTACAGTCAATGGTGTTGCCCCGGCGGATGCAACAGCAGAAACATTCTCAAATGGTGTTTTCTCTGTCTTAGCTGGCGGTGGTGTAGTTCCTTCTATCTCAACCTTCACTGATCCAAGTGTACTTCTTACTGTATTTGGTCTGATTCTTACAGCTGTTTTGGTTATTAAAAATGTACGTGGTGCTATCTTGATTGGTATTATCGCGACAACTGTAGCAGGTATCCCAGCAGGTGTAGTTGATTTATCTTCTATTAGTTTTGCAGATAATCATATTGGTTCAGCATTTGAAGAATTAGGGACAACCTTCCTTGCAGCCTTTGGAGGAATCGGCTCACTATTTGCTGATTCAAGCCGTTTACCATTAGTATTGATGACCATTTTTGCATTCAGTTTGTCAGATACATTCGATACTTTGGGTACGTTCATTGGTACAGGTCGTAAGACTGGTATCTTCTCTGCTGAAGATGAAAAAGCACTTGAAAATGGCACAGGTTTCAATTCAAAAATGGATAGAGCGCTCTTTGCAGATGCAATTGGTACATCTATTGGTGCCATCTTTGGTACTTCAAATACCACAACCTATGTTGAGTCTGCTGCAGGTATCTCAGCAGGTGGGCGTACAGGTTTGACAGCTGTCACAACAGCAGTTCTCTTCCTTCTTTCTATTCTTATTTTGCCATTTATTGGAATCGTGCCAGCGGCAGCGACATCTCCAGCCTTGATTATTGTAGGTGTCATGATGGTATCCTCATTCCTTGATGTGGATTGGAGCCGATTTGAAGATGCGCTTCCAGCCTTCTTTGCAGCCTTCTTTATGGCACTATGCTTCTCTATCTCTTACGGTATTGCAGCAGCCTTTATCTTCTATTGCTTGGTAAAAGTTTCAACAGGCAAGGCTAAAGAAATTCACCCAATTCTTTGGGGTGCTACAGCACTGTTTATTTTAAACTTTATCATTTTGGCCATTATCTAACATGGTTTATATACATCAACCTGGTTTCTAAGAAACCAGGTTTTTTGTCAAATATATAGAATGTAGGAAGCGGGTTACGACTAATTTGAGACAAATTTAAGAAATGTAAAATGGTTTGTATTAGCTATATGAGGAAATTTGTAAATAGAAGACCCCTTAAACGAAAAGTCCAAGGGGGAATGCGTTAACTATAATGTTTGAATAAGGCATGAGTTGCTTCGTGAATAGTCCTTGCTGTCTCAGCATTATTCATTGTATAAAGATGGACACCAGCCACATCATTAGTGACCAAATCAACAATTTGATCCACAGCATAGGCAAGACCTGCAGCCCGAAGTGATTCAGGATCGTGCTCATATTTTTCTAAAATGGCTTTAAACTTACGGGGCAAGCGTATGTTTTCACACGTTTTCAAGAGTCGAAGTGCCTGATTCCTGTTGATAATAGGCATGATACCTGCAATAATAGGCACTTCGATGTCTGCTAGAATACATTTCTCTTGAAAATTGTAGAAGGCTTCATTATCGAAGAAGAGTTGTGATACTAATGTCGAACAACCTGCGTCCACTTTCTTTTTTAGGTTCTTGATATCTGATACTGCGTTTGGCGATTCAGGATGTCCTTCAGGATAGCAAGCTCCGATGATATCAAATCGAGGAGCTTCTTCCTTGATAAAGGAAACTAAATCGGTTGCATATTTGAAATCCTCCTTTGGAGAAAGTCCATTGATAATGTCTCCACGCAGGGCTAAAATCTGATGGACACCGATTTCGTCGAGAGAATGAAGAACAGAACGAACTTTTTCCTTTGTTAGATAAGCCGCAGGTAAGTGTGCAATGGTTGGAATATGTAACTCATTGTGCACATGGTTTGCCAACTTAACAGTTGTTTCCTCAACATTCAAATTGTTGTTGCTACAAGTCACACTAATAAAGTGAGGGGCCAAACCCTGCATCTCATTAAGCGCGTGGATAATTTTTTCATTGCCTACTTCTGGTTTTGGAGGAAAAATTTCAAATGAGAGACTTGGGGTTTGACCAATCATAAATTAGAGTTCCTTTCTGGCTGCCTTAGCTGCTTGAATCAAGTGGATAAGGCTGACTTTTGTTTCTTTTTCACCACGAGTTTTAAGACCGCAGTCGGGGTTAATCCACACTTTTTCTTTTGGTACTTTAGCAAGAATGGCTTCTATCGTATGAGAAATTTCTTCTACAGATGGAACACGTGGGGAGTGGATATCATAGACACCAGGACCTACCTGAGTTTGGAAATTCTTAGCCTTGAGTTCGTCTAAGATAACGAGATTTGAACGGCTGGCTTCAAAGGAGATAACGTCCGCATCCATATTGTCGATGGCAGGAATAATGTCTGTAAATTCGCTATAGCACATGTGAGTGTGAATTTGAGTATCTGGTGCAACAGTTGAGTGAACTAATCGGAAAGCTGGAATCGCCCAATCCAAATATTCACTGTACCAGTCGCTACGACGAAGTGGTAATTTTTCACGTAAAGCTGCTTCGTCAATTTGGATAATCTTGATACCCGCTGCTTCAAGGTCAAGAACTTCTTCCTTGATAGCAAGGGCGATTTGAAGAGTTGATTCTTTAATAGAAATATCTTCACGAGGGAATGACCAGTTGAGGATGGTTACTGGCCCTGTCAACATACCTTTAACTGGTTTGTTTGTACGGCTTTGTGCATAGCTTGACCATTTAACAGTGATTGGGTTCAAGCGCGTCACATCCCCCCAGATGATTGGTGGTTTTACCCCACGCATACCATATGATTGGACCCATCCGTTCTTACTGAAGAGATAACCAGAAAGGTTTTCACCGAAGTATTCTACCATGTCGTTTCGTTCAAACTCACCATGAACCAAGACATCGAAGTCAACTTCTTCCTGCCATGCAATCCATTTGTCTATTTGAGCTTTAACAAATGTATCGTATTCTTCTTCTGAGATATTTCCTTTGCGGAAAGCCAAGCGTGTGCTGCGAATTTCTTTTGTTTGAGGGAAAGATCCAATCGTTGTTGTTGGAAGAAGTGGTAAGTTCAATTTCTCACGTTGAATGGCTTCACGTTCTGCAAAGACTGGTAGGCGTGTATAGTCAGCGTCTGTCAGTCCTGCAAGACGGTCTGCGAGCACTTTGTCACGACCAACTCGTTCAAGGGAGAAAAGTTCCTTGTTTGCCGCTAGGGCTGTATCACCTTGTCCATTGCGAATGGCATCCAAATCACGCAATTCGTTCAATTTTTCAACTGCAAAGGCAAAGTGGTTGAGAATTGCGGGTTCAAACTCTTCATTTGCTGTTGTGAAAGGCACGTGAAGAAGAGAGCAAGAAGTTGTTAGGACGACATTTTCAGCTGGAATAGCATCCAGAATAGCCAAGCTCTTTTCATAATGGTTACGCCAGATATTTTTACCGTTGACGATACCAGCGTAAAGGGTCTTGTCAGCTGGGAAGCCTGTTGCAACAAGTGCAGCAGTTTCCTTACCTTCTACAAAGTCAAGACCGATGGCATCGACTGGTAGGTTAGTCAATTCTGTGTAAATATCACGAACATCACCGAAGTAGGTTTGGATGAGGACTTGCAAGCCTTTTTTGTCTGCCAAGAGAGGTTGATAGATATTTAGGAACAGGGCTTTTTCATCTGCAGTCAAATCCTTGACCAAGCTCGGTTCGTCCAGCTGGATTTTTTCAGCGCCAAGTTCTGCTAATTTTTCAAAAACTTGTCCATAGGCTGCAACTAAGCTATCAGCGAAATCAGTAGCAGTTAAACCTTCTTCAAAATCAGTTAATTGTAAGAGAGTAAATGGTCCGATTAAGACTGGTCGAGTTGAGATACCTAAGTCTTTTGCTTCTTGGAATTCATCGAAAATCTTTTGACCAACTAGTTTGATTTCTGTGTCTTTTTCAATAGCTGGAACGATATAGTGGTAGTTGGTGTTGAACCATTTTTTCATCGGTCTAGCACGAACGTCCCCTTTTTCTCCTTGATAGCCACGCGCTAAAGCGAAGTATTTTTCAAGGTCAGTCAAATCAAGGTTTTGTGCTGCTTTAGGTACGATGTTGAATAGTACTGCTGCATCCAAAATATTGTCATAGTGTGAGAAGTCGTTGCTTGGGATTTCAGTAATGCCTGCCCCTTTTACAATATTCCAATGTTTAGCGCGCAATTCTTTGGCAGCAAGCAAAAGTTCTTCCTGTGGAATTTCATTTCTAAAGTATTTTTCAGTAATAAATTTTAATTCCCGGTGTTCTCCGATTCGTGGGAAGCCGATAATGGTAGTCGTCATGGTAGTTCCTCCAAAATATTTTTATGAACCTATCCTAACAAAAAAAAGAACACTTGTATAATTGTAAAAAATTAGAGGAAGGTATAGTTTTTAGCTATACCGTTTTTTTAAGAGACCAAGCTTAATTTTTTTCTATATTATTAATAACTTAAAAATGATAGCTTGTTTTTGCTAGTAGAATGATGGAGTAACTAAACAGAGGTCATAGTTTTTCTTTAAGTCGTGATAAATTTTATATATTGGTCAAATAGGGTATTCCTTGATAGACTAGTACTACTTTTGAAAATTGGAGGAAAATGTAATGAAAAAGAAATGGCTTGCAGGTTTGCTTTCAACGGTTGCGGTGGTAACCTTGGCAGCTTGCGCAAGCGGTGGTTCATCAACGACTACATCAAGTTCTAGCTCATCAGCTGACACAGAAACATTTACATATGCTATTAATGGAGATCCAAGTTCAACCAACCCAATTAATACAAGCGATCGTTGGGGATTGACCTTGACAAATTTTATCTATTCTCCACTTATTCGTGTAGAGGCTGATGGTAGTTATGTCAATGAATTGGCAGATTCTTATGAAGTAGCCGAAGATGGACTTAGTATCACAGTGAAACTTCGTCAAGATGTAAAATGGTCTGATGGTGAAGAATTTACAGCTGATGATGTTGTCTTTACTTATGAACAAAAGATTAAAGAAGAAAATGGTGGATCAGATGGTTTATATATCAATGGTCAACCTGTAACAGTCGAGAAGGTGGATGATTACACTGTGAAGTTTGTTCTTCCAGCTGTTTCAGCGCCAGCTTTGGACAATATTGTGACGGAAACCTACATCATTCCTCAACATGTGTTCAAGGATGAAGCCGACTTTTCTGCTAGTCAGTTGACAGCGACACCTGTCGGGACTGGTCCATACAAGTTTGTGGAGTACAAACATGGTGAATACATCAAATTAGCAGCGAATGAGTACTATTACAAGGGTAAAGCTAAAATTGATAATCTCGTTCTTCGTATCATTGAAAGTGCAGACACCACTAAAGTAGCACTCCAAACTGGTGAAGTAGATGCGGCCTTTGTGCTTCCATCAGATATTAAAGATTTGAGCACCGATACCATTACAACATATGCTTATAGTGAAAACCGTATTGGCTATCTTGGTCTCAATACCTCAACTGAAGAATTGAAAGATGTGATAGTTCGTAAAGCCTTACTTTATGCGTTGAATAAAGAGGAGCTTAACCAAGCGGCCTATCTTGATAAGAAATACTATGAAACGCCATATTCATTCTTACCAGTTGCCAATCCATATGTAACAGAAGATGTTGAGAAATATGAACAAAATATTGAGAAGGCAAAACAACTCTTAGCAGAAGCAGGTGTCAGCAATCTGACTGTGAATCTTGGATACTCATCATCAGATGCAGCCCAAACCTTGCAAGCTACTTTGATTCAACAACAATTAGCAGCAATTGGTGTTACTGTTGAATTGGCAGGTGGAGACTCTACAGCGCTCTTTACAGAGTTGAAAAAAGAAGGTTCTACAGCATATGACCTCTTCTTGGGTGGCTACATCATGGGAAATGACCCTGATCAGTATGCTCGTTTGTTTAAAACTGGTGGTGCTTCAAATTACTTTAAATTGGCGTCAAGCGAGGTTGACAGTCTCTTTGAACAAGGTGCTGTTGAATTGGATCAAACAAAACGTGAGCAAATTTATGATAATTTGCAAGCAACATTGGCTGATCTAGCTGTCATCTACCCTATCGTAGATAACAAAAAAGTTTTGGCAGTTAACAATCGTGTAAAAAATGTTGAAGAAGCTGGATTAATTCCAATTTATACATTTGAAGATCCGTCTAAATTAACAATTGAATAAGTATAATATGGGATGGAAGAGGGATTTTCCTTGCTCCCAAAGAGGAGAAGGAGTGGCAAATTGCCGAAAATTCCTCCCCTCTTTTTCTCGTTTTTGGAGGATGTATGTTTCGATATATTTTAAAAAGAATTTTACAGGCAATTCCCCTCTTGCTGTTGATTTCTTTCATTGTGTTTTCATTGATTCAGTTAGCCCCCTTTGATGTCATTGATTCAATGACAACACCAAATATGAGTCAAGAACAAATTGATTTGTTGAAGGTGAAATATGGTTTGGATCAGCCATTTTTAGTTCAATATTTTGTATGGTTGAAGGGGATTTTATCGGGAAATTTGGGTTTTTCCCTCATGACTCAACACTCGATTGGGGCAGATTTGGCCGAGAAAATTCCCAACACGATTTCCTTGGTGTTACCAGCATATTTGACGGCTCTTGTCTTAGCCATTACACTTGGCCTTGTTTCTGCTTCCCAACGTGGCAAATGGGCTGATAAAGTCATTGATGCCTTTGCATCTGTGGGCATTGCGGTACCAACTTTCTGGTTTGCTATGATTTTAATCTATTTCTTTGGTTATAAGTGGCGAGTATTTCCGTTTATCGGAATGTACACTTTGGGAAAGGAAGGAGATGTTCTTGATTTTCTAGCACATTTTGCCTTACCTTATCTTACATTGACCATGGCATTTTTACCTGAGTTGACTCGGTTTATTCGAGCGTCAGCGATTGTAGAGGTTGAAAAAGACTATGTAACCGTTCAAGAAGCTTTCAAAGCTAAACGGTTTGAAATTTTTGGGAAACATGTGGCCCGCAATGTTTTAATTCCTGTCGTGACTCAAGTTGGGATGGCCTTACCAATGTTGGTAACGGGTGCTATTATCACAGAGACTATTTTTGCTTGGCCTGGTGTAGGTCCTTATTTGACAGCGGCTACTAAGAGTTTGGACTATTCAGTGATTATGGCTGTCATGCTTTTGTCTGCGACCTTAGTTATTCTAGGGAATCTCTTATCAGATATTCTCTATGCTGTCGTCGATCCACGTATTTGGAAAGGAGGAGAGGGACAATGATTCTTAAACAATTCAAGGAGACTTTGAAGAGTTCGCCACTCTATCTTTTCTCTCTTCTTTTTATTCTTTTCTTGATTATTTTATCTCTCATTGCGCCGTTGATTCCTATTGATCCAAATGTAACAGATGTCAGTCAAATGAACCAAGGGCCTAGTGCTGAGCATTGGTTTGGAACCGATCAAGTAGGGCGTGATTATTTTATTCGTGTTATTTATGGGGGACGGATCTCTCTTTTAGTTGGTTTGTTGGCGATGGCTGCATCAGTGACCATTGGAAGCTTGGTTGGCATCACAGCAGGCTATCTGGGAGGAAAATGGGATAATGCCATTATGCGGGTAGTAGATGTGCTGTCATCCATTCCTTGGCTAGTCTTAGTGATTGTTCTCAGTATCTTTTTAAAGCCTGGTTTATCCACAATCATTATTGTGATTGGTGGTTTTTCATGGATGAGTATTGCTAGGATGTTACGGGCTGAAACCTTAAAAGCAAAGGTGGCAGAATATGTTGGCTATGCATCCTTTATAGGTTTAAAGAAACCATTGATTGTTTGGCGACACATCCTGCCAGCCATCTTACCGACCTTAATTGTAACGGCAACAACTAGTATTTCGTCAGCCATTATGACAGAATCAGCTCTTAGTTTCTTAGGAACGGGGATTCAACAGCCCTTAGCATCCTGGGGTAGTCTTTTACAAAATGCCCAGTCTACCTTACAGAGTGCTCCGCATATGGCGATCTTACCGGGACTTTTTATCCTATTGACCATTTATTCATTTAATAATATCGGTGATCTCATACGTGATTGCCTTGAAAGAGAGGTGTACTAATGTCAAAGCACTTGGTAGAAATCAGTAACCTCACCATTATCAATCAAAAAAGTAAAGAACAAATCATTCTCGTCAAAGGGATTAATCTCTCCATTCCCAAAGGAAAAATTGTTGGAATTGTTGGAGAATCTGGTTCGGGTAAGAGTTTGACAATGAAATCCTTGATGGGGATTTTACCAAAAGGTTTGGAAGCAAGCTATGATCGATTTGAAATGGATGGAAAGCAAGTACGTAATCCAAAGGTTTTGCCTTTGTCTATGATTTTTCAAGATCCAATGACCTCTTTGAATCCATTACGGACCGTTGGTTTTCATTTACGGGAAGTTCTTCGTCGTTTTCAGCCAAAATTGACCAAGGAAGAGCAGGAAGTGGCCATTTTAGAGATGTTGGATAAGGTAGGAATTTCTAATTCAGAACTTCGTCTCAAACAATTTCCTTTTGAGTTTTCAGGTGGCATGCGTCAAAGGATCATGATTGCTATGGCTTTATTGACCAAGCCAGACATGTTAATTGCTGATGAACCAACAACGGCATTAGATGTGACAATTCAAGCTCAAATATTGGCATTGCTGAAAGAATTGCAAGAGCAATTAGGATTGACAGTTGTCATTGTGAGTCACGATTTTAGTGTCATTGCTGGTATTTGTGATCAGGTCTATGTGATGAGAAATGGCCTGGTGGTGGAACATGCACCTGTTGATACGATTTTTGCACAGTCTTTGCATCCCTATACGCAATCTTTGTTGAAAGCGGCCCGCTTAGAAGCAAGTCATGGTCCCGTACCGGCTGATCGCGATGATAGTCAGTTGGTTCAAGTTGGTCCAGAACATTGGGTGAGAAAGGAGGAGAAAAATGGCTAAAGAAGTATTGGTACAAGTTTCAGATGTGAGAAAGACCTATTCCAAGAAGAATTGGTTAGGTCAAGAACAACGCGTCGATGCTTTAAATGGTGTTGATTTGTCCATTTATAAAGGTGAGACACTCGGTCTGGTTGGTGAATCTGGCAGTGGTAAATCGACATTGTCTAAAATTGTTTTGGGACTGGAAAAAGCAAGTCAGGGACAGGTAGACTTTCCTGGTTTGACAGCTGAGGAACTAAATAATCAAGCGCTTCAGGTGATCTATCAGGATCCCTACTCCTCCCTCAATCCCTATCTATCAGCTTTAGAACTTGTCAAAGAACCGCTTTATTTGTTACCAAAAAAGGAGGCAGAAGAGAGGGCTTTAGCAATGTTGGAAAGGGTAGGTATACAGGGGGATGCTGTACATAAACGCCCAAAATCTTTTAGTGGGGGCCAACGCCAGCGTATTGGAATCGCTCGGGCAGTTGTATCCAATCCGCAATTTATCGTGTGTGATGAACCGACTTCTGCTCTGGATGTTTCGATTCAGGCAACCATATTGGATTTGCTTAACCAGCTTCAAGAGGATTTAGGTTTAACCTATCTTTTCATTTCTCATGACCTAAATTTGGTGCAGCATTTTGCTGATAGGATTGCGGTCATGTACAAGGGTAGTTTGGTTGAAATTGGACCTGCGCAGGATATTTTTCAAGATCCCCAACATCCCTACACCCGCTATCTTTTGCAATCCAATTTAAGTTTAGATCCCCATCAGGCAAGAGCTCAATTGCAGGAGTTGTCACAGACAGGTCTCCTAAAGGATTTCATTACGGAAGGCGAATGGAAAGAAATCAGCGGGGACCATTTCGTATTACAGGCTGTTGATAAATAATTTTTATCAGTCTATAAATCTTCTATATTAGACAAGGCGAGTGAGCCGTGCTACAATGAACGAAATAAATGAAAGGAGCTTTTTATGGGAAAAGTGATTATTGGAATTTCAGGAAATGAACAAGAATTTCCAACAAAATCTGGTCGAGTTTACGTAACAGTTGCGCGTGAATTGGCAGACGGTGTTCGTCAGGCTGGTGGTGTACCAATAGTTATTCCTATGGGAACTCCTGATTTAGCCAAAGATTACATTGACGTGATTGATAAGTTGATACTTTCAGGAGGTCAGCATGTTGACCCGAGTCTATATGGGCAAAAACGTTTAATTGACAGTGATGATTATCTATTAGAACGTGACGAATTTGAGTTGGCTTTGATTGCTGAAGCCTTACGTCAAGGAAAACCGATTTTTGCAGTCTGCCGTGGGATGCAGTTACTGAATGTTGCACTTGGTGGTAGCTTGGAGCAAGAAGTTGCTAATCACTGGCAAAATGACTTGGTGGGCACCTCCCATCGTTTGCAAGTCAAACCACAAAGTCGTGTCGGTAAGTTATTTGCTCAAGGAAGTCAAATCAATTCCTTTCATCATCAGCGTATTAAAGACTTGGCACCCGGATTAGTCGCGACTGGTCTAGATCCAAGAGATGGTACGATTGAGGCTTATGAAAGTAAAGGCAAACAGGCTCTGTTTGGTCTACAGTGGCATCCAGAATTTTTGTACAATGACTGTAAACAGCACAGAGAGCTATTTCACTATTTGGTAGATGTGTTTTAAAGAGGGAAGCGGTTCCCTCTTTTATTATTATCAATTGTTATAATTGCATTTGTATTTGCTATAGTGAAAACCTATAGCCATCTATAAAAAAAGTCAATTGGTCAGAACTGAATTTCTGTGTTAAGATAGATACAGTTCTAATTTTAAGGAGATATATTTTATGAAATTAAAAAAATTATTTAGTTTAGCAGCAGCAACTTTATCAATCGGTGTTCTTACTGCATGCGGTAGTTCATCTTCAACTTCATCATCCGATTCAGCAGAAACAAAAACTTTGAATGTAGGTATCATGACTCGTGATGATTATACCACTGAATTGTGGGACAAAATCACTGAATTGGCTGCAGATAAGGGTGTAACACTTAACTTGACTGAGTTTACTGACTATTCACAACCAAACAAAGCTTTGGCTGAAGGCGATATTGATGTCAATGCATTCCAACACATTTATTTCTTGAATAACTGGAACCAAGAAAATGGTGAAGACTTGCAAGTTGCTGGTTATACAATTTATAGTCCAATCCGTTTCTATTCTGGTGTTGAAGGTGGTAAAGAGAAATATACTTCAACAGATGAGATTCCAGAAGGTGCGGAAATTGCAGTTCCAAATGATGCAACAAATGAAAGTCGTGCACTTTTCTTACTTGAGTCAATTGGGTTGATTGATTTGGATGTTGCGGATGGTGAGTTGGCAACACTTGCAGATGTTAAAAGTAATCCTAAAAACATCACTATTACAGAATTGGATGCTAGCCAAACAGCTCGTTCACTTGAATCTGTAGATGGTGCAGTTATCAACAATAACTATGCAAAAGAAGCTGGTTTAGACACAGATAAAGCTCTTTATATCGAGCAAAAAGGTCCTAATACAGAATTATGGTATAATGTAATTGCAGCACAAAAAGGCTGGGAAGATTCAGACAAGGCTGATGCGATTAAAGTGTTAATTGAAGCATACAACACAGATGAAGTAGCAGAAATTATCACACGAGCTTCTGGTGGAACTGACTTCCCAATCTGGGACGAAGTTGCAGCGCAATAATTGAAGATTTTTTGATAAGGAATAGAGGAAGCTGATACGAATGTTTCAGCTTCTATTCCTATTTTTAGGGAGGGACGTTCATGAGCTATTTAACAGAACAAGAACAGATCGCAAAATTTTGGCAAGATGAAATAGTACAAGAAAATATCAACCTTTTGCAGACTTTAATTGGTAAAAAATCGATTTTCGCTCAACAAATTGGATTGGAAGAGGTAGCTGACTATCTTCAAGTACTGTTTGAAGAGGCAGGAGCATCAGTTCTAGTGGATAAATCTTACGCTGCTCCGTTTGTCCTTGCCAAATTCGTGGCAAATCATCCAGAAGCTCGAACAATCATCTTCTATAATCACTATGATACTGTTCCAGCAGATAGTGATCAGATTTGGTTGAATGGCAAGCCGTTTGAGTTAACAATCACAGAAGATACAATGTATGGTCGTGGGGTTGATGATGATAAAGGTCATATTATTGCACGCCTGACAGCTGTAAAGAAGTATTTAGCCAAGCATGGAGAATTGCCTGTAAATATTATTTTTATCATGGAGGGTGCTGAGGAATCAGCGTCTGTTGATTTGGATAAATACCTTGCCAAATACAAGGAACAATTGAGTCATGCAGAGCTACTCATTTGGGAACAAGGAATTCGCAACAAGAAAAACCAATTAGAAATTTCCGGCGGTAATAAGGGGATTGTGACTTTTGATGTGAGCGTTACAAGTGCAGCACTGGATATTCATTCCTCATTTGGTGGGGTTGTTGATTCAGCTCCGTGGTACCTGCTACAAGCATTAAATAGTTTACGGGAACCAGATGGAACCATAAAGGTTCCTGGTATTTATGAGAAGGTTCAGGAGCCGAATGAGCGTGAATTGGCTTTAGTTGAGGAATATGCATTGATTCATGCGGAAGGGTTACATGAAATCTATGGCCTGACCTTGCCACTCTTGATTGAGGAGAGAAAAGCACTCCTGAAACGTCTGTATTTTGAACCGTCAATTACGATTGAAGGAATTCATGCAGGCTATCATGGTCAGGGTGTTAAAACAATAATTCCTGCCCAAGCTAGTGCAAAAATGGAAGTACGACTGGTTCCCGGCTTAAGTCCAGAAGGTGTTTTGGACAGCATTCGGGAATATTTAGCGGATCAAGGGTTTGATAAGATTGAGGTAAACTTTACCCTAGGTGAAGAGTCTTATCGCTCTGATATGTCTGCCCCAGCTATTTTGAAAGTCATTGATTTAGCTAAGTCATTCTATCCTAATGGTGTTTCAATTTTACCAACCTCCCCTGGCACTGGTCCTATGCACACCGTTTTTCATGCACTAGAAGTTCCAATTGCTGGTTTTGGTTTGGGACATGAAGGTAGTAGAGATCACGCAGGTGATGAAAATGTTAAGATTGCTGACTATATTGCACATGTAGAATTTATTGAGGAGTTGATAGAAACCTATGAGTAAGGAAATCATTAAACTAGATAAGATTGATGTTACCTTCCGTCAGAAAAAGCGGGAGATTACAGCAGTAAAAGATGTGAGTATTCATATTAACCAAGGGGATATTTATGGTATCGTTGGATACTCAGGAGCAGGAAAGTCGACTCTTGTTCGTGTGATTAACCTCTTGCAAGTGCCGACTGGTGGAACTATTACCGTTGATAAGGATGTCCTATTTGAAAATGGTAAGGTAACATTGACTCCAGCTCAGTTACGCAGGAAACGCCGTGATATCGGTATGATTTTTCAGCACTTTAACCTAATGGCCCAATCAACTGCAGCAGAAAATGTGGCCTTTGCCCTTAAACACTCAGGGTTGTCCAAAGAAGAAAAGGCTGAAAAAGTAAAGAAATTACTTGATCTTGTTGGTTTGGCTGACCGTGCTGAAAACTATCCAGCTCAACTATCTGGTGGGCAAAAACAACGGGTAGCGATTGCACGAGCCTTGGCCAATGATCCTAAGATTCTGATTTCTGACGAGTCCACATCCGCACTGGATCCAAAAACGACCAAGCAAATTTTGGCACTTTTGCAGGAACTCAATGAAAAATTAGGTTTAACAATTGTTCTCATCACACATGAAATGCAGATTGTCAAAGATATTGCTAACCGAGTAGCTGTGATGCAGGATGGGCGTTTGATTGAAGAAGGTTCTGTATTGGAAATTTTCTCGCATCCAAAACAAGAATTGACCAAAGACTTTATCAAAACAGCAACAGGAATTGATGAAGCTTTGGTGAAGATTTATCAACAAGGCATCGTGAAAAAATTGCCAGACAATAGTGTGCTGGTGCATTTGAAATACTCAGGTTCAAGTACTGACACAGCGATTGTTAATGATCTATATAAATTCTACCAAGTTTCATCAAATATTCTTTATGGGAATATTGAAATTTTGGATCATATTCCAGTAGGTGAATTGGTGGTTATTCTATCTGGTGAACAGGCAAATATTCAACGCGCGTTGACAGCCGTACGGGAAGCCAATGTTGAAGTAAACATTTTGAAAGGAGACCTTGCATGAACGCGTGGATTGAATCAACATTTGCAAATGTTATAAAAATGGGGTGGGATACCTCTTATGGTTGGAAAATTGCTATCGAATCTACCATTTACATGACCTTCTGGTCCTTTGTATTTGGAGGACTCTTGGGCTTGCTGGCTGGTTTATTACTGGTATTAACAGGTCCAAGAGGTGTATTAGAAAATAAATATGTTTTCTGGATTTTGGACAAGGTAGCCTCTCTCTTTCGTGCCATTCCTTTTATCATTTTGTTAGCGGTTATTTCACCTGTTACTAAACTTATTGTTGGGAAATCAATTGGTATGACAGCCGCTCTGGTTCCTCTCTCTTTATCAGTATTTCCATTCTATGCCCGTCAGGTACAGGTTGTTTTATCTGAGATGGATCGTGGGGTTATTGAGGCGGCACAAGCTTCAGGAGCAACGATTTGGGACATTATTTGCGTCTATTTGCGTGAAGGTCTACCAGATTTAATTCGTGTGACAACCTTAACTTTGATTTCCTTGATTGGTTATACAGCAATGGCGGGAGCAATTGGTTCGGGTGGTCTTGGGAATGTTGCTATTTCTTATGGATACAATCGTTCTGACCATGACGTGACATTTGTTGCAACGTTATTAATCCTGATAATGATTTTCTTTGTTCAGTTTGTTGGAGACTTCTTCACTAAGAAAATCAATCATCGATAGTGAGTAGAAAGGGATTGGCTATGGAATTTGCAAAACTTGTTCGAGGTGAACCGGGTCAGTATGTAGCATCACAAGGAGCACTTAAAGAGTTACCTGACTGCCTCTCTCTATTTAAACACCCTGTCGTAATAACTGGTCAAAAATCTTATGCGGCATTTGTCAAACATTTTGGGAAAGAGTCAGATTGGCCAGTGCTATTCTATGATCAAACAGCTAGTCATGAGGATATGGAACGGTTAGCAGCTCAAGCTCGTCAACTGGAAGCTGATGTGATCGTTGGCATTGGTGGTGGTAAGGTCATGGATACGACAAAAGGAGTTGCTGATCGATTAAATGTAGAAGTTGTGTTGATTCCTACACTAGTCGCGACATGTGCATGCTCAACACCGCTTCTAGTTGCCTATCACCCTGATCATACCTTTAAATCGATTGACTATTGCCAAAGATCTGGATTTATGACAGTCGTTGATTATGATTTACTGGTAGATGCTCCCAAAGAGTTCTTGATTAGTGGACTTTCAGATACATTAGCAAAATGGTACGAATTAGAAGCCATCCATCGTGGAAAATTGCGACAGGATTTACCAGCGACAGTCCAATTAGCCCTGGCAACTGCACAGGTTAGTCAAGATATTCTATTGCAAGATACTGAGTCTGTTCTTGAAGCAGTGGATAAGAAACAGGTTACACCTGCTTTCAAGCGAATGGTTGATACAGTCTATGTTGTTGCAGCAAATGTTGGTTGCCAGACTAGTGATTATGTTTCTGGTGCCCACGCTTTGCACAATGGGTTGACGGTTTTGCATGAAACACATCGGATTGCGCATGGGCTAAAAGTCGCATATGGAATTTTGGTTCAATTATGTTTGACAGGTGATGAGGACGAAGTTCGTAAGCTCCTTCCTTTCTATAAGAAAAATGGCTATATTTACCGTTGGGACCAATTTGGAGTTGAAGAGAATCGCTTATCAGCTATGAAAAAGGTTGCTGATTTAGCAACGGTACCGACTGAAAGTTATGTAAACATTCGTCGGGATATTACAGCTGATGAAGTAGTTGCCGCTATGCAACGGCTGGAAGAAATAGTGGAGGAAGCAGCTCATGACTAGAAAGATTGGAATTATTGGACTTGGACATGTGGGGGCTACCTTGCTTCATGATTTAATTGCAGGGCAAGTCTTTGATAGTTACGTGGTCATTGATAAGGATGAAAAAAAAGTAGCATCAGACGTGCTAGATATGAAAGATCGAGTTGCCAATACAGGTTACTTTGCAGATTTTGTCGTTAATGACTATTCAGCCTTAAGCGATGCAGATATTGTTGTATCTAGTTTAGGCAATATTTTATTGCAAGCAAATGCTGCCAATAGTCGTTTTGCAGAGCTTCCTTTTACTAGTCAGGAAGTGAAGGATGTTTCTAAGAAATTAGTGGCATCTGGTTTTTCAGGAATCTTAATCGTTATCACAAATCCAGTTGATGTGATTACCCAACTATATCAAACTTACACAGGTTTCCCGAAAGAAAAGGTCATCGGTACAGGAACTCTACTAGATACAGCTCGAATGAAGCGTGCGGTAGGGGAAAAATTTGGTGTTTCACCCGTCAGTGTTTCAGGCTATAATCTTGGTGAACATGGAAATTCTCAGTTTACGGCTTGGAGTCAAGTTTGGGTGAATCAAACGCCAATTCAGCAACTACTTTCAACTGATGAATTAAGCCAGCTGGCAGTTGAGGCGCGTGTTGGCGGACATACGGTATTCTTTGGTAAAGGCTATACCAATTTTGCAATTGCAGCAGCTGCTAAGACTTTGATTGAGGCAGTTTTGTCTAATAGCAGAGTGAATTTGCCGGTATCCCATTATTTGGAAAGTTTTGATACTTATATAGGCTATCCAGCCTTGGTTGGACGTAATGGAATTGAAGACTCAGTCGTTCTCGATTTACCAAAGGGTGAACGGGAGTTACTTGATCGTTCCGCGCAAATTATTCGTGAACGAGTAGACATTGCTAAAACAGGTGATTGGGATCAATTGATTTTATGATTTATCTGAAAGTTCTATAATGAAGTTAGCCACCTTGCTTTACTCAAAAAAATTGTTTCGCTATCTTTGAGTAAGTCGGTAATTTCATTTGATAACAGGCTTGAAGCTGTTAGGCTAAGTGGCCAAGGCTAATAGTAGCCTTGGTTTTGCTGACAAAACAGGTTCAAGGGTTCCTGTTGTCAAATGAAACCCAATTTAAGGCAAAAGAAAATACCTCTGTGCTATACTTGTTGTTCACCACAAACACAAGGAAGGGCACAGAGATGCAAAAACATTATACTCCAAAAGGCAAACATTTGACAAAAGATAACCGTCGACTGATTGAACGATAGAAAAATGAAAATATGTCCAATCGTGAAATTGCTGGGTTGCTTGGAAAGGCTCCTCAGACGATTAATAACGAAGTCAATCGTGGGACAACCTTACAACAAGTGCGAAAAGGGCTGTACAAAAAAGTCTATTCTGCCGACTATGCACAAACGGTATACCAAACTAATCGAAAACGATCGGTAAAAAAGATAATCCTAACGAAAGAATTGAAAGAGAAAATAGTACACTATACTAAGCAAAAATTTTCTCCTGAAATGATGGTTAAGAAGAAGAAAATGAAAGTGGGCATTTCAACCATTTACTATTGGTTTCATAATGGCCATTTAGGATTGACGAAAGCAGACATGCTTTATCCTAGAAAAGGGAAAAGTTTCAAGAAGCAAGCTAGTCCTAACTTTAAACCAGCAGGCAAATCTATCGAAGAACGTCCTGACGTTATTAATCTTCGCTTAGAAAATGGTCACTATGAAATTGATACAGTTCAACTAACTAGAGTGAAAAATCATTGTCTTTTAGTCTTAACCGACCGTCGGAGTAGACACCAAATCATCCGTCTGATACCTAACAGAACCACTGAATCAGTCAATCAGGCACTGGAGGGAATCTTGAGGGAACATCGTATTCTGTCAATTACTGCAGATAACGGTACAGAATTTAGTCGTCTGGCTGAAGTGTTTCCTCAGGAGTATATCTACTATGCGCATCCCTACTCTTCATGGGAGAGGGGAACAAATGAAAATCACAATCGATTGATTCGTAGATGGTTACCAAAAGGAATCAAGAAAACGACCTCGAAAGAAGTCGCTTTTATCGAAAATTGGATTAACAACTACCCTAAAAAATGCTTGGACTACAAGTCGCCGAGTGAATTTCTTATGGGTGGCTAATTTCAACTTGAAATTTGGGATTTTTGGTGATTTGGAGAATATCAAAAGGAGATTTAGCTCTAAAAATCAACTTTTTACTTGACAAATCGCTTGTTATACTACATATAATAAGGCTTGACTTTCCAGCCAAGCCTTCCTAAAAGGAATATTATGGAGGGGGCTTCAAATGGAGTGTGCAAATTGCCAACATTCTCTAGCTGGGGGTGAATTAACTTTACCTTGGGAAGATGGAGATAACAATTATGCTTATGTTCGCTGTCCGCATTGTGGCTATGCAAATATAAGATATGGATTTGGAGAAGATGATTAAGGAGAAAATATGTCGATTTTTGATTATTTTAACTCACAAGATGAACGATTTCCAGAGACAGACTGGTATTGTGATGGATGTGGAGAATATTTGAATGACCAACATGGATTTGATGACCATAAATACGTATGGAAATGTACGGAGTGTGGTTTTAAGTCAAGTATTTCGAAAGATAACATTTTTGACTGAGTTTTAAATGAGAGTATTATTAGACAACCTTATCATTTTCTGTTATAATGCTCTATAAGAAAGAATGTTATTTCTTAGATTTCTCAAGCGAGTTCGGGGTGGTGGAAGCCGAGTAGAAATGGAAATAATTGGCGCTTTCGGTCACAATCAAACAATAATGAAGTAATAAATTAGGGTGGAACCGCGTTCTCAACGCCCCTATGTCTGTGGACAGGGGAGGAGAATGTGGTTCTTTTTCTGTTTTGCCAGAGATGAGAGGGAGGAGATGAAGAACTTTTATCTAGTAGATAGTCAAGAACAACTGTTAAACTATCAGCAGTTTGTCACAAAATATGAGGCAAAATGGCATGACTATATCCAGTTCTTAAGGAAAGAATATCAAGTTCGTGATTTGCCCCAAGCTCTTATCTGGTCGAATGAAGAAGCCGCAAGAAAATTACTTGGCCAAAGTCCCGTACCAGCCTACACTAATGACATCCGCATGGTCATGACACCAGACTTAGCAGTTTGGAAAAAGATTTACCAGCATCAACTAGATAGCTACGAGAACAGCCCAGACTTGCAGACATTGAGTGCTCACTACAAAGGTTTGTCGGAAAATCATCTGTTGCAAATTATCGGTCATGAGCTGGCGCATTGGTCAGACCTTTCTCTGGATGACTTTGCGGACTATGATGCAAACATCTGGTTTGAAGAGGGCATGGTCGAGTACATCAGCAGACAGTATTTTTTGACAGAAGAAGAGTTTGCTCAAGAGCGGTTCTGTAATCAGCTCTTGGTTGACCTCTTTCAAGAAAAACACGGCTGGCATTCCTTGGATGCTTTTGGAAAATCCACTTACGAAGGAGATTACGCGAGTATTTTTTACGAGTACTGGCGAAGTTTTCTCACCATTGACCAGTTAGTAGAGAAAGTAGGTTCGGTCCAAGCACTTTTTGAAACCTATCATAAATGGACGCAGTCAGACCAAAGCATTTCGCTACTCAACTGGTTTGTGCAGGAAGAATTATTAGAAAAAGAAATTTAAAAAGAAACAGGAGTAACTTATGTCAAAAAAACTTACTTTCCAGGAAATTATCCTGACCTTACAACAATTTTGGAATGAGCAGGGGTGCTTGCTCATGCAGGCTTATGATACGGAGAAAGGTGCTGGTACTATGAGTCCCTACACTTTTTTGCGTGCTATCGGTCCTGAGCCATGGAATGCGGCTTATGTTGAGCCAAGTCGTCGTCCTGCGGATGGTCGTTACGGGGAAAACCCAAACCGTCTCTATCAGCACCACCAATTCCAAGTGGTTATGAAACCATCGCCTTCTAATATTCAAGAACTTTACTTGGAGTCTTTGAAGCGTTTGGGCATCAATCCTTTGGAGCACGACATTCGTTTCGTTGAGGACAACTGGGAAAACCCGTCAACAGGTTCAGCTGGGTTGGGCTGGGAAGTTTGGTTGGATGGTATGGAAATCACGCAGTTTACCTATTTCCAACAGGTTGGTGGTTTGGCGACAGGTCCAGTCACAGCCGAAGTAACTTATGGTTTGGAACGTTTGGCATCCTATATCCAAGAAGTTGACTCCGTTTACGACATCGAATGGGCAGACGGCGTTAAATATGGCGAAATCTTTATCCAGCCAGAATATGAGCATTCAAAATACTCCTTTGAAGTATCGGACCAAGATATGCTCCTTGAAAACTTCACTAAGTTTGAAAAAGAAGCAGAGCGGGCTTTGGAAGAAGGCTTGGTTCACCCAGCCTTTGACTATGTGCTCAAATGTTCTCACACCTTTAACCTGCTCGATGCCCGCGGAGCTGTGTCTGTAACTGAGCGTGCTGGCTACATTGCCCGTATCCGTAACCTTGCTCGTGTTGTTGCCAAAACCTTTGTGGCAGAGCGGAAGAAACTAGGCTTCCCACTTCTAGACGAAGCAACACGAGCAGAATTGTTGAAGGAGGACGCAGAATAATGACAAAGAATTTACTTGTTGAACTTGGCTTGGAAGAGATTCCTGCCTATATCGTAACCCCAGCCATGCACCAGTTGCGTGACCGCATGGCGACTTTTTTGACAGACAACCGTTTGGCTTTTGATAGCATCGATGTCTTTTCAACACCACGCCGTTTGGCTGTTCGTGTCCGTGGTTTGGCGGACCAGCAGACTGACTTGACGGAAGATTTCAAGGGGCCTGCTAAGAAGATTGCCTTGGACGCAGACGGAAACTTCACCAAGGCCGCAGAAGGTTTTGTCCGTGGCAAAGGCTTGACGACAGCGGACATCGTATTCCGCGAGATTAAGGGTGAAGAGTATGTCTACGTGACCAAACATGAAGCTGGTCAGCCAGCAAAGGCAGTTTTGGCGGGCATTCCAGAGGTCTTGAAGGCTATGACCTTTCCTGTCAGCATGAACTGGGCGTCCAACAAATTCGCCTACATCCGTCCTGTCCACACCCTGACCGTTCTCTTGGACGATGAAGCATTGGATATGAATTTCTTGGACATTTCGTCAGCTCGCATCAGCCGTGGTCATCGTTTCCTTGGAAATGAAACTGAGATTGCAAGTGCAGATTCTTACGAGGCAGACTTGCGTGCACAGTTTGTCATTACAGACCCCGCAGAGCGTCAA
Source organism: Streptococcus sp. VTCC 12905 (assembly GCF_049893385.1). Taxonomy (NCBI): domain Bacteria; kingdom Bacillati; phylum Bacillota; class Bacilli; order Lactobacillales; family Streptococcaceae; genus Streptococcus; species Streptococcus sp. VTCC 12905. Next base: position 64,050 of record NZ_JBMVJC010000008.1, read on the forward strand.
CATATGATCGTCGAGCAAATCAAGGCTATCGAGGACAAACACAATGTGACCGTTGAGATCGACGAAGGCCTACTTAATGAAGTTCTCAATCTGGTTGAGTTCCCAACTGCCTTTATGGGCTCCTTTGACACCAAATACTTGGAGGTACCAGAAGAAGTTTTGGTCACTTCCATGAAAAACCACCAACGTTACTTCGTGGTGCGTGATAAGGCTGGCAAGCTCTTGCCAAACTTCATCTCCGTCCGGAATGGTAACGACCAACACCTTGACAATGTTATCAAAGGAAATGAAAAAGTCTTAGTGGCCCGTTTGGAAGATGGTGAGTTCTTCTGGCGTGAGGACCAAAAACTCAAGATTGCCGACTTGGTAGAACGCCTCAAAGTCGTGACCTTCCATGAGAAAATCGGCTCACTTTACGAGCATATGGAACGTACCAAAGTTATCGCAGAAAAACTGGCCGACTTAGCTGGCTTGTCTGCGGATGAAAAAGCGGATGTGGCACGTGCGTCAGACATCTACAAGTTTGACCTCTTGACAGGTATGGTTGGTGAGTTTGATGAATTGCAAGGGATTATGGGTGAGAAGTATGCCCTTCTTGCAGGGGAAAAACCTGCGGTGGCAGCGGCAATCCGTGAGCACTACTTGCCAAATTCAGCAGAAGGCGAATTGCCTGAGAGCAAGGTCGGTGCGGTCTTGGCACTTGCTGACAAATTTGATACCCTTCTATCCTTCTTCTCAGTTGGCTTGATTCCGTCTGGTTCAAACGACCCTTACGCTCTTCGTCGTGCAACACAAGGCATCGTACGGATCTTGGAAGCATTTGGTTGGGAAATTCCATTGGATCAGTTGATTGCGGAGCTCTACAGCTTGAACTTTGCCAGCTTGACCTATGACAACCAGTCAGCTGTGATGGACTTTATTCGTGCCCGTGTAGAGAAAATGATGGATAAAGCGATTCCGAAAGACATCCGTGAGGCTGTACTTGCCAGCTCAACCTTTGTGGTCAGACTGCAACTGGCAGCCAGCTCTGCAATTTTCCAAAAATCAAAAGAGGCTGACTACAAGCAAGCCGTGGAAAACTTGTCACGGGTCTTCAACTTGGCTGAAAAGGCGGAGGCGACTGCGATTGACGAGGCACTTTTTGAAAACGAGCAGGAGAAAACTCTTGCTGCAGCAGTGGCTGGCTTGGAATTGACTGAAGACATGGCAGGCAACTTGGATAAGCTCTTTGCATTGAGCCCAGTTATCGCAGCCTTCTTCGACAATACCATGGTCATGGCAGATGATGTGGCCGTAAAAGCCAACCGCTTAGCCCTCTTAAAAGCCTTGGCAGATAAGGCTTCAGTAGTGGCAGTTTTCAATCTCTTGAATAGTAAGTAGGGGGGGAAAAGATGGAACAAGCAAAAATCAATCGGATCAATGAATTGGCTAAAAAGAAAAAAGCTGGTACCTTGACACCAGAGGAAAAAGTTGAACAGGCTCAGCTCAGGGAAGAATATATCGAGGGATATCGTCGAGCAATCCGTCATCATATTGAGGGGATTAAGCTGGTTGATGAAGATGGCAACGATGTGACGCCAGAGAAACTTCGTCAAGTCCAACGTGAAAAAGGCTTGCATGGCCGTAGTTTAGATAATCCAAATTCCTAAATTTATATTACTAAAAAAATAAGTGAAAGACTAGGTTTTCTAGTCTTTTTTTACCATCAGCTACGCTATGCTTTGGAATGTCCTTCATATCCAATTTCTACGAAAATGCTATTTTAAAAACGCATGACATAGGTCATGCGTTTTTTAGATTAAACAGTCTCTCCTTTTTTTAGTTTGCGGGAGAGGATAATTGTGCTTGGGATGAGAACTAAAATACTTCCTATCCAAGCTGCCGGGTTGGCGGCGGCAACTCCATAGAATCCGAATAATTGGAGCCCGATAATTGCCACCCCTGCTCGCATGATAAGTTCACCAAATCCGGCTAAGGTTGGAATGAAACCTTTACCTAAACCTTGAACGAAGCTACGAATAATAAAGAGAATGGCCAAAATCCAATAACAACTGCCATTGATTATGAAGTAGCTCAATGCGAGAGAGCGAACTTCTAAACTAGCATCAGGCAAAAACAAACTAGAGAAGAAACTATGGAAGATAACCAGTAGTATTGCATAAACAATCGACCAGGCAATATCAATCCAAAGCGCTTGTTTGAGTCCTTCTAAAATCCTGTTGTACTCTTTTGCACCATAGTTTTGAGCAGTGAAAGTGGAGACTGCTAGACCTAAATTAATCATAGGCAGCATAGCTAACTGGTCGGTTTTACTAGCAATGGCTTGAGCAGCAATGGCTTGAGTTCCTAGCTGATTGAGCATTGCTTGAAGGGTAAGAGCTCCAATTGCAATAATACTTGCCTGAAATCCCATGGGGAAACCAACCTGTGCATGCTTTTTCAAATTATCTTTATCTAACTTCCAATCAGATTTTGTAAGATGAAACTGAGGAATTTTTCGTTTAATATGAAAGAGAAGGTAGAGGACAGAAACTGCTTGAGCGGTAACGGTAGCAAAACCAGCGCCAAATACACCCCACCCAACATTTAAAATAAAGAAAAAGTCGAGAATAATATTGATGATACAAGCCAGTATGAGAGCTATAAGTGGAGTGGTTGAATCACCTAAACTCCGAATTGCAGCGGACAAATAGTTATATAAAATGGTAAACACCATTCCACCAAATATAGCAACCATAAATGCATAAGAATGCTCGATTAAATTTACTGGTGTTTGTAACAATTCTAGAATAGGTCGTAGAAAAATGAGCGAAAGGACAGTTAATACTAGACTAACAAGAATGGAATAGAAAACCCCATGGACAAAACTGTGGCGGAGGCCAACAGTATCCTTAGCCCCAAAACGCTGTGCGGTAACAATGGCTAGCCCACTGGTCAATCCTTGAGCAAAACCTACAATTAGAAAGATAAGGCTACCGGCCGTCCCTACACTGGCAAAAGCTTCCTCACCCAGGGTGTGGCCGACAATCATGGAATCGGCAAAATTATAAGCTAGTTGAAAAAAAGAACCGATTAAGAGAGGAAGAGTGAAACGCAAAATAACAATGATTGGTCTTCCTTTAGTTAAATCATTCATAAAATCTCCTGAAAAGGTGCAAAGTATAAGCCCACTAACATTCCGATAAAGCTGGGTTAGTGGGCTAGGTTTAGTCGGTTAAATCTTCAAGGTGGTCAATGGTATTGTGGTCTGTAACTGCTGTAATCAGCTCATCTTCATTGAAAACATAATCAGGTGTCAATTGAATGTTTAATTCCTGATTTTCTCCACAACGGTAGCCGATGATATTCATTTTGTAGTTTTGACGTAATTGCAATTCCGCCAATGTTTTTCCAAACCATTTTTTGGGTGGTCTGAATTCAACAATAGAAACGTTACCATCTAATTCAAAAACACTAGTAGTACTGCGGTGAATTAAATGTTTAGCAAGAGAGATACCTGTTTCTCTTTCTGGTGAGATTACCTTGTCCGCACCGATACGTAATAAGATTTCTTTTGCAGTGGTACCTTTAACTTTGGCAATGACCTTAGGAACACCCAACGTTTTGCTGTGCATTACAGCAAGAACGCTAGATTCTAGGTTGGTACCTGTAGCAACGACTACAGCATCACAGTTTTGAATACCTGCAGCACGCAACAGTGATCTATCCGTGATATCTCCCACTACGCCCCGTGTTAGGATAGACTCGAGTTGGTTAATCTGTTGTTCATGGTTATCGACAGCGATGATGTTACAATCATATTTGTGTAATGTTTTAGCAATGGTAGTCCCGAAAACGCCGAGACCTAAAATTCCTATAGTGTAAGTTGACATTTTTTTCCCCTATTAAACTAACATAGATGATTTGGCATATTTTAATCCTTCTTTTTTCGAAATTTTTCGATTGGAAAGATTGGCTAAGATAGATAGTGGTCCAATACGACCAAAAAACATGAGGGCCATGATAATAGCTTGTCCAGCCATACTCAAGGTTGGAGTTAAATTGGCAGTAACACCAACAGTCGCGAGAGCAGACATGACTTCGAACATTAAGAAAATAAGTGGTTTATCAGCATCGGTCACTACGATCGCAAAGAGACCAGCAAGGAAGACCATTAAGAAGACAGAGAAGGTAGCAAATGCTTTACGAATTGTTAAAATATCTATCGTGTGTGACATGAAATTTGTATTCGGCAATCCTAAAATTTCGCTACGAGCATATAAAATTATAGTGAGAAAGGCGGTAATTTTGATCCCCCCGGCAGTACCTCCAGGAGCTCCGCCAAGCATCATTTGAAAAATATAGATAAGTAGGGTAACTGGTTCCGCTTTTGTGAAGTCAATACTTGCAAAACCAGCAGTCCGCATGGTAACAGTTTGGAAAAAACTAACAAGTAATTTTTCCCAAAACGGGAGATTTCCAATAGTATCAGGGTTTTTCCACTCTGTAATAAGTGTTAGTAGTGTACCAGCAGATAAAATGATTGCTGTAATAGCAAGAACGACCTTGGTATGAAAACGTAATTTTTTAAAGTGTCTTTTTTTAAAGTGTCTTCTGAATAAAATTTGTGTTTGAAAATCAAACCAGACGGAAAAACCTAGTCCCCCCATAATAATTAAGGCAGCTAAAGTGAGATTTACTAATGGATTATCAACATAACGGACAATACTTGTCGCACCAAAATTATCAAATCCTGCATTACAAAAGGCAGAAACAGCGACAAAAATGGAATTGAATATTCCCTGTTGCCAGCCAAAATCTGGAACGAACTGAAATGTTAGAATGAGAGCACCTAGAGATTCAATGGCCAAAGTGAAAGCGAAGGCAGATTTGATAAAGCTACGAAAGTACTTGGTATCAGAACGAGATAAGGCTTCTTGGAGCGTAGCCATATTCATGAAATCCAACTTTCGACCGCCACGAAGAGCAAACAAGCCAATGAAACCAATAAGACTGAGGCCACCAACCTGAATCAGAAGAATACAGATAATCTGACCGAATATGGAATAGGTTTCAGAAACAGCTTGAGTAAACAAACCTGTTACGCAGACCATGGAGACTGCTGTAAAAAGATGATCCCAATAAGTGGCGACGGAGCTATCAGCTTGCGAAATAGGTAAACTGAGTAAGATGGAACCGACCAAAATCACGAATAGAAAGCTTAACATAATTCGTTGACTTGGAGTTAGTTTGATAGATAAAAAAGACATGATATTCCCTTTTGATAATTAAATATGAAGCTATTGTAGCACAAATAGTTGAAAAAGGTAAGAAATAATGAATTAAAATGTTTATGAAATTATCAAGAAAATCAAGGGATTTTATAACCTGTTGAAAACCAGTTTTGTAAAAGGTTATATGCAGAAAATTCAGACGATAGATTGTCGATTATTCTGCTAAAATAATAATGATAGGCCACTTGGTAACAAAAAAAGTCAACTCATTTTGTGAGCTGACTTTGTATCGTATTAATCGGAACTGATTATCAAGCAGTTGAATATATACTATTGGCTAATCTATATGCATTAGGTTTTTTGCATTCAGATTAAATAAAGAAAGCTATTTCCACTCAGCTAATATTTTTTGGTGATAGTAACGAAGAGGACCCACCTTTTCAAGCAAGTAAGTGGCGGCCAATCCTACCAAAAATCCAGAAAGTATTCCGCTAAAAGAAAGTATCGGAAGGTAGTTCAATACATAAAAAGAGCGAGCGATGGTAGCGAAAACAATCAATTGACCGACGTTGTGCATCATACCTCCCAGTATTGAAATGCCAATTGGGCTGACCCGACGAGGACCGAGTTGTTTTGCAGATAACATTACAATATAGCTTAGAGTCACTCCTGCAAAACTATAGAGAAAAGTGGAGAAAGTACCACCTAGAAAAGTTGAAATAAGTAAGCGTAACGAAACCACTTTTACACTATCTTTCGCAGGGAGTGTAAATATTGCAATCAAGCTGATGAGGTTGCCAAGGCCTAGTTTAGCGCCAGGGGCAAAAGAGAAAGGTGTGGGGATTAATCGTTCAACTACCGAAATTACGACAGCTTGTGCAGCTAACATCGTAATAAAATTTAAGGTTTTACGTTTGGAATTCATCATTGACTTTTGAAATATTCTTTCTTGGCATTATTTTCCTACTAGTTATCTTACATTTTTTTTCGTTACCATGCAAATATGCAGATATACCACTAATTATTGAAAACGCTTGAAATATATAAGATATTAAGATATAATGATTTCGTTATAAATTGTTGCTTTTTTCACAAGGAGGATTAATTGTGACGAAAAATATCGTGATTGTCGGTGCTGGGTACGCAGGGATTGCAGCAGCTCGACTATTAGGGAAAACGCTTAAGAAAAACGAAGATGTAAGCGTCACCTTGATTGATAAAAACTCTTTCCATACTTACATGACAGAGTTGCATGAAGTAGCTGCAGGACGTGTGGAAGCTAATGCAATCAAATATGACCTACAACGTATCTTCAAAAAATATCCAAAGGTTCAGTTGGTTACTGATAAGGTTGTAGAGATTGACTACGACAAAAAACAAGTCGTTGCTGAACACCAAACCTTGGAATTTGATTATTTGCTACTTTCTATGGGTGGTGAGGCTAATGACTTTGGTGTCAAAGGTGTCAAGGAACATGGTTTCACTTTATGGTCTATTGAGGCAGCTGAGCGTTTGCATAACCACATCATTGATGCTTGCAACCGTGCCATGCGTGAACATGATGAAACAAAACGACGTGCCCTTCTGACCTTTACAGTTATCGGCGCTGGCTTTACTGGTATTGAGATGATCGGTGAGTTAATTGATTGGGTACCAATTTTGGCGCGTGAGTTCAAGTTGGATCCGAAAGAATTCTCACTCAAGGTTGTTGAAGCAACGTCAAATATCTTGGCTATGGTTACTGAAAAAGAACAAGTCAAGGCTCGTAAATACCTTGAGAAAAAAGGCGTTGAATTAGTACTTGGTGATTGTGTTGCGAGTGTTCAAGAAGATAGCTTAACATTGGCTTCTGGCCGTCAAATTCCAACCTACACTTCTATTTGGACTGCAGGGGTTCAAGCAAATTCTGACGCTAGTGAATTCGGTATTGAAAAAGCACGTGCAGGTCGCCTAATTGCCAATGAATTTATGGAAGCCAAAGGCAAAGAAAATGTCTATGTGGCTGGTGACTTGGTTTACTTTGAAGAATCAAAAGGAAAACCGACCCCTCAAATCGTTCAAGCAGCTGAACAAACTGGTCATACTGCAGCAAGCAATATCATCGCAGCGATTAACGGCGGAGAAAAGCACAGTTATAAAGGCAAGTATGATGGTTTTATGGTATCTATCGGATCACGCTATGGTGTTGCTTTCTTGATGGATAAATACCATATGTCTGGTTTCTTTGCTATGGCAGTGAAGCATATGGTTAACTTGCTATACTTATTTACTATCCGAAGTTTCTTCTACATGGGATCTTATGTGCGTCATGAGTTCTTTGATATTAAAAATAAACGGAACATCTTTGGTGGACATACTTCTGGTAAGGGCAATCTTTTATGGTCAGTACCGATGCGTTTATTCTATGGATCAGTTTGGCTCTATGAAGGTGTGAAAAAAGGGTTTGGACTATTTGGAACAACGTCATGGTTTGGTGATCAAGTTGTCTTCCCATTCCCATGGTTAGCTGATCCAGTTTCTGGAGCTTCTGCAGCAGAGGCAGTTTCAAACGCTTCACAAGCTGCTACTACCGCAGCGGAAGTAGCAGAACCAATTTTTGGATTGAGCTACGCCTATGGTGAAACACCGATGACCGTTTTAGAAAAAATGCCTGACTGGTTTGCGTCAATTATGGAATTCATGATACCGAACCAAGAAGTTGCGCTCTTTATGCAAAAATTCATGACTATTGCAGAAATCGGAATTGGTTTAGCCTTGATTGCAGGAGCATTTGTATGGATTGTATCTGCTGCAACAGTAGCTTTAGTAGTTATGTTCAGCTTATCGGGTATGTTCTACTGGGTAAATATTTGGTTTATCCCAGCAGCAATTTCATTAATGAATGGTGCAGGTAGAGCATTTGGATTAGATTATTGGATTATGCCATGGTTAGGTCGCTTCCTTGATAAGACCATTTATGGGAAGCCCAAGCATATTTACAGAATCAAGGATAATAAATAAAGGAAATTTTAACAGTTAAGTGGTACATCAAATTTGGGATGCCCACCCAGACATTAAAAGGGGGCTTGAAGAGGTTAAAACCATCATCTTATCAGAGATGATGGTTCTGCATCCAGCAGTAAAAACAAAGATTGTTGAGTATGTAGAGGCACCTGGTAAATACTTGCGTGCTGGCCTTTGTCTGCTCTTTGCACAGATGAAAGAAGGGCAAATTCATCAATCTAAGTTGTATTTTGCTGCTTATCTTGAAGTTTTACATCTAGCAACCCTTATACATGATGACGTGATCGATGGGGCAGATAAAAGACGGGGAGTTATCACGGTCCATCAGCAATTTTCAAATCGGATTGCAATCTATACTGGTGATTATCTTTTGGCCTATTCAGGCCGTTTGTTGGCCAAGGGGTTACGGTTACAAGATCTATCTCAGGAAGATATGAATTTAGGCAATGATAAACTCATGGAAACCATTTTAAGAGGAGAGTTGTCTCAATTAATGAATCAGTTTGATACAGAAATGACTATGAAAGCCTATCTCAAACAAATACAAGGGAAGACAGCATTTCTCTTTGGTTTGTCATGCCAATTGGGAGCTTTTGTGCCAGGACAGTCGAAGAAAGAAAGTGGACTAGCTTTTCGAACAGGTCAAGCCCTTGGTATGGCATTCCAGATCCGAGATGATTTAATTGATTACCAATTGGATGTTAGAGTATCTGGTAAGCCTCAATTGCAGGATCTTCAAAATGGTATTTATACTGCCCCATTGTTACTTGCTTTAAGAGAAAAAAAGGAAATTCGTCAGGATTTAAAAGCGTATATTGAAAATCCACAGACTGAAGCTCTGGATAAGTTGGCAATAAAAATCAAGGCTACAGGTGCTATTGAAAAAACGGAAAGCTTGATTTCTTCCTACCTTATTAAATGCAACAATTTTGCAAATAGAATGCTGATTTCAGAAAAAGAATCATTTGATCGAATCATAGAAAACGTATTCAAAAAATACTTCTAATTTGTGATTTTTTTTTCAATTTTGACTAGACAGATAGAAGAAAAAGTTATATCATTATAGTATAGTTATTAACATAAAACAAAGGAGTTTTATCATGAAAAACACAAAATGGATGTTGAAAAGTTTGTTAGTTCTCGGTGCTGCTGTAACTTTGGTAGCATGTGGTGCTAAAGAAGAATCAACAACAACATCATCATCAACAGCAGAAACAACTACTTCTGAATCTTCATCAGCATCAGCTTGGAAAGATGGTACTTACAAAGCTGAGTCAGGATTTGATGAACGCGGTTGGAAATTTGTTCACGAAATCACTATCGAAGGTGGTAAAATTACAGCTTCAACTGCTGATTACGTGGACAAAGATGGTAATTTGAAATCAGAAAATGCCGAATACAATGCAACAATGAAAGAAAAATCAGGTGTATCTTCTGCAGAAGCTACAGATAAACTTGATGAAGAGCTTCTTGCAGCACAAAGTGCAGATGTAGAAGTAGTTTCAGGTGCAACAACTACTTCTGAAAACTTCAAAAAATCAACTGAGGCACTTTTGAAAGCTGCTGAAGAAGGAAATACAGATACAATCATACTTGACTAATATCAGTCAGTAAAATGAAGGCACAGTAGCCCCAGGCTGGCTACTGTGTTTTTCTATTAGAAAGGAAGAGTTAATGAAAAAGGGAATCCGTTTATTTATAATTTGTATTGCCACATTTCTCCTAGTAGCATGCGGAGCTAAGAAAACGGAAACGTTACCTGTCGTAAAAACTCCATTGACTCGTAGCGAGAGTCTACTACATACAGTAGTGCAATTGAGTATCTTTCACGATGATCAAGAGGAAGTGATGGATGAGGCAATCGTCTATATCAAGGAAATGGAAAGTCTGCTGTCAACGAATTTGGATGGTTCAGATGTTTATCGGATCAATCAGTCGGCTGGAAAAGAAGCTGTCAAAGTAGATGATCGGACTTTTGAAGTAATTGAGAAAGCTATCGAGACTAGTGAAGAGAGTGATGGTTTATTTGATATTTCAATCGGTGCTGTGACTAATCTCTGGAAAATCGGGGATGAAGATGCACGTAAACCCAGCGATGAAGAAATACAGGCTGCTTTGCCATATATAAACTACAAGGATATCGCTCTGGATAAGGAAAACCAAACAGTCTATATCAAGAAAGGAATGACCTTAGAACTTGGGGCTATTTCAAAAGGATATATTGCGGATAAAGTGAGAGAGTTGTTTGAAAGTAAAGGGATTACTACAGCCATTATCAACCTTGGTGGGAATGTTGTAGTCATGGGTGACTCACCGAAAACACAAAAAGGATGGAACGTTGGCGTTCAAGATCCGGATCAAGTTCGAGGGGCCACGGTTGGCTCAGTTCCAGAGACACATGATTCAGTCGTTACATCTGGTATTTATGAACGGTATATTGAGGTAGATGGTGTAAAATATCACCATATTTTAGATCCTAAAACAGGTTATCCTGTAGAAAATGATATTTCAGGAGTCACAGTTTTTTCGAAAACCTCGGTTCAAGGAGATGCCTTGTCTACAACTCTTTTCTTGCTCGGTGTTGAAAAAGGACTTGCTTTCATCAATCAAATGGATGGAGTTGAAGCGGTCTTTATTGATAAGGAGCACGGTGTTCATCTGAGCGATGGACTTAAAGATAGCTTTGAATTAACGAATGAGGAGTATCATCTTGTCAGTGAATAAATCAAAGAACGGGCTTAGTTTACCCGTATTTCTAGAATTTGTCGAAATCAAAACAAAGGTCGCCAGTGTCTTTCCTATGACACTGGGGCTTCTATGGGCAGCTTATCGCTATCAGACTTTTAATTGGTTGAATACGCTGTTGTTTGTCCTGGCAGTACTGAGTTTTGATATGTGCACCACCGCAATAAACAATAGTATGGATTATCATAAGGCAAAATATGAAGCCTATCGTCAAGAAAGTAATGTGATTGGGAAGTTTTCGCTTGATTTTCAGCAAATGATTGGTATTATTTTTACCTTACTTATTTTTTCCATCCTGATTTCTTTATTGCTTGTCTGGCGTACAAGCTGGCTACTCTTGCCAATGGGGGCGCTATGCTTTCTCATTGGAATCTTTTATACATTTGGTCCTATTCCATTGTCGAGAATGCCACTGGGGGAAGTCTTTTCTGGAGTAACTATGGGATTTGGAATTTTCTTTTTAGCTGTATTTATTCAGCAACCAGATTTGCTATTGACGAGCCAGGTGAGCGGTCAGTGGATGACTGTACAATTCTCTTGGACAAGGATATTGGAAATCATTTTAATGTCTATTCCGTTAGTTACTTTGATTGCTAATATCATGTTGGCGAACAACACCTGTGATTTAGAAGAAGATATTCGCAACCATCGCTACACCTTGGTCTACTACATCGGTAAGAAAAATGCTTTGAAACTATACTTTGTCTTGGCAAGTTTACCATGGTTGCTGTGGCTGTTGTACTGTTTGACAGGTTTCTTGCCATTCTGGGCATTGATTGGTTTGCTTGGTCTAGTACCTGCTTATCATAGTTTGGAACGATTCTTGAAAAAGCAAGTGAAGGGCGAAACTTTTATTGAAGCAGTAAAAAGTTTTGTTCTCTTTTCAGGAGTATATGTGCTTACGTTGCTAGTAGCCGTTATATTTAATAAATAAGACACAGCCTATGAACCGCACCCCAAAAGTTAGACAGAAAAAATCTAACTTTTGGGGTGCTATTTTTATGAAATTGAGCTATGAAGAC